>CAYSNA010000065.1:0-7428 GCA_964432185.1 uncultured Cytophagia bacterium | reverse complement strand
ACAATGATCGAGGTTCCTTCCGCGATCATATTCACGTCACCATCAACCTGCAAATTGTTGATCGAATAATCGCCGGTGATATGCGCCGCCAGAACATCAACAGGGCTGAACCACAAAATACCATCACCCGCAACGCTCGAATTACCGGTCATCCAGATTTCCGGACCGCTGATGAACAAATCAACAACCTGTGTCGGCGGGATGAACGGAGGCGTACTGGTCGGAAGATCGATCCAAATTGTACCCTGGGTCAACCACACTTTTTTATTCAACGTCAGGTTAACGTCATTGACGCCATCACGATTATTCAAGAAAAGAATATCAGTTTCAGACTGCAGTGCTACTTCAAAGTTGGCATCAATTTGTGGATCGGTCGATGCAACCTTGACGAGATCAATTGTAATATCCGGTGTCGCCAAAGGTGCGGCATCAGTCGTCACACTCGGCGCAATCATCGCATTGGTCACGATAAATCTGCCGTCATCATTCATGATGGAGGCAAGACCTTCGATCGTATGATGCGTTCCACCGACCGTGTACTGATATTGACCAATGATAATTGTCGCATAAGCGGGATGCATCAGATCGCCATATTGTTTGAGGTTGGCGTTCAACGTGAGCGTACCACCTTTTGCAGTTGTGACATCTTTTAGGTGAAATTCATCTTCAGCCACCGCAGCAAATTGTACATTCAGAGATGATGTCTGACCGGCGCCGTTGACCTGATAGGTCAAATTACCGAGTTCACCTTGAAGATCACGATCATGCAGATCACAGATAATATCAGAACCAACAAGACCTGTCAAATCCGGAGCGATCAATCCCTTGAAGCCGATAATCTTGTTGCCGTTTGATCCCTTGGCCACTTCAATGCTGGGCAGGTAAGGGAATGTACTGTTTTGCCCGGCCGTGAGAATGGTACCGGTTGGATTTGCCAGAACAAGTCGAGAATTAAATCCATCATTCTCGCTAACCAACATACCCTCAAGAGTGACAGCCGGACCAAGGAGCGTCAGGCGAGTATTGTTTTTGAGAAGCAGGACTTGATCTTTATTTATTTTCAATTCACCGTGCACAGTGGTCCAGCGAGCCAGAATAATACCGCCTTTGCTCGGATAGTCCGGGCCGCATCCGGTTGTCGTTTGAACAAACAGATTGTTCAATTTCATCGGATTGCCGACGACGGTTGAGCCATCGCGCGGAATTTCCTCGCCGGCCCATTTGATACCGCCGAAATAGACCACATTGACCATGGTGACGAACAGCGGTTCCTCAAGCAGTTTACCTTCAACACGAATAATGGTTGGATAAGGACTGCCGCTGAACTTTATATTGTTGACAACCGGATCATCATTATTACCATCATTTTCAACAACACCCTTAACCAGATAAAATTCTTGGGTGCAGGTAATATCGACGGCACCGGTTACCTTCACAGTGTCCGAGTTATTAACTTCAAAACGGCCAAAATCGCCGGCGCCGCGGACTTCCTGATTACCCAAACCGTTCATAGAAACACGACCGCCGTTGGTGGTCACATAACCGGATCGGTTTGTAAAGATGCCGTTGCCGGTATACGGTGCTGTTTCGCCGCCGACAAAAAGCGTACAGTTATCCAGCTTGACATCGCCGTTGCTGCCGTCTTCAAAAATGACTCCTTTCAACACGCGGAAAACACCCTGCTCGAAATAGACACCGGGATCGGCCTGGTTATTTCTGGTTCTGAACGGACCCGGCCAAATGGTTTCGGTTTTGTTGCCAACCAGGGTTTGTTTGGAGACGCCCGTCCACGGTTCGATAATCATGGTTACGTTCGGGTTCGCCATAAAATCGGTGCGAGTGGATTCGGAGCTAAATTCAGTTGTTGTACCACCAATGTGCAGATTTCTGTTGCCGCCCATTTGGAAGGTACCCTGAATAAATTTTGAGTTGCCTTGCACCCAAACATCACCGGCAGCGGGATTAAACATAATTTTACCCGTGGTGATATCAACGCTGCCCAAATAGGTTTGAGCTGTACTCAAAAAGGAAATCAGGCCATTTGTGCCTCGAGAAACGACCGGGCCAACATTGAGGTCAACTGCCAGAGAATCACCGACCAGGATTTGGCCGGCGGCGTTATTCACCAGACCACCGATAATTTCACCAGGACCACCGGCATTCGGCATATTGACCAGCGCCCAATCAGACTCATTGGTCACATGACCGATGGATGTATTGGTCAACAAATCGAGAGATTTGAGCGGGCTGGCAGCGGCGTCGACGATGACATCGGGCAAATCGAAATTACCGGTCACGACATCATCTCCAGTGAGCATAAAAGAAAAAACGCCCGCTACGCTGGTGCTGCTGAACACATCGCCACCAATGGTGTGATTACTCATGCCATCAATGGTCAAGGTTGTTCCAAACATATCCAGCGTAGATGTTGTTGACAACACACCAACCATATGCTGATCTTTTTGCAGACGAAGGGGAGTTGTTGCTATGGTTGCCAAATTACGAAGGCTGGTTTGATCCGTTGAAAGCGGCAATTCGAATCCGGCAACAACGAGATTTCCACCATAATATTCAAAATCAGTAGGTCCGAGGTATCGAAGCTGCGAATCCAGACTGCCGTTATCTCTCATAACTTTGGCGCTGGAAACCATCCACAGGTTGCTTCCTCCGGAAACGACTCCACTTTTAAGATCAAGGAACTGTTCGATTTTGAACTCGTTACTGATTTGTGAATTTGCGCGGAACGTCCAACTACGGATGAGCGGGATGCCCAAGGAAGGATTTGTAACATGAAATGTCAAATCCGCTCTGTTGGCCGGAACGTTGACATCAGGATATCTATTGCCGTTGGCGTAGGCAATGTAGATATGGTCGCCGGGAGACGCGGCTGAAATAGCACTGTTTATCGAGTACTTTGGGCCGTTAATCCCGTCACCCTGATCGGTCTCAAACAAGCCGTTGTACCCGTCATTACCTTCCTGTACATCGACAAAATAGGTCGCAGCTTGTGAAACGCCAACCAGAGTGAGACATAGGATGAGAATCCCCATCCATAGTGTCATTCTTTTCATTTGTACCTCCAAGATACGTTAGTTATATGAGTTAAAATTTTTTGTTGCCATTCATGGGGTGTAAAAACCTGGGTGCTCACACATCTATGCAGCCATGCATGTGATTTTTGCTGAGCAGTGATACCACCTCCTTTCGCAACAAGGATGCCAGGACAGCATCCGGCGAGTTTTTGCAAGTTCTTGTGTCGTCTATTTGATTTCAATACTTTTTCTATTCTATTGTTTTATTGAACCTTAAAGCCATCTCAAAAAAATATTTTTTCGTCAAAACCCGTTCGGCGACTCGAATCAGCATCATCACGATTGTGCTCCCCCGCTGATACACATCTAATGGGCTGAAGCAGTGTGATACATTTTTCTGATTTTAAAAAGCCAACACGGATAGGCACCGAGAATTACACAAACTCGCGGCAGACATAATTCTGCACCGCCATATGGTTCCGAGTCGCACCGTGTAAAAGCTGGACACATAATTCTCCAAGACGCAGGTCTCCACGGACAGGCACAGCATGTCCACGCGGATGACGCGTCCGCACATTTAGGAGCCGATCACATTCAAATCGCAACATGAATGTGATCGGTGAGAACGAGTTGTTAATGTAATAATCTCAATCAGGGGGAGGTTTGAAGCATGTATTCCAAAGCTGCTAAAACATTGAAACCAAACATCCTGTTGAATCGACGCGGTGGAACGCAAAGGCGGTGCCAGACTGAAGAAAAAGAAAAAGAAATTACATTTTTATCGATTTCGTGCGGGGACGCCGTGAACCAATCTGCCAGATGAGCATTTTTACAGCAAATTTTTAGTGTCCACCTGAAACACTATAAGGGGGGTGCAACAAAGTGGAACAAAAAGTTAATATTTACTTTGGGTGGGGATTTTTTTACCTTTGGAGGCTGTGAGACGAAAAACGTAAAACGTGAAACGAAAAAATACGCGACACGTTTCACCTTTTACATTTCACGTCTCACAGTTTAAGCGCTTGGCCATTTTGAACAATTTGATCAATACTATTTATGATTCCCAATTTTAAAAATACACTCTTTGAACAACTCGGACAAGTTGCCGCCGATATGGGCGTGCACGTTTATGTTGTTGGCGGATATGTTCGCGACCGATTTTTAAATCGACCGGATGATAAAGATATAGATTTTGTCGTTGTGGGCGATGGGCCCGCTTTTGCCGAAAGAGCAGCAGCGTATCTCGGCACCAAAAAGGTGACCGTTTACAAACGTTTCGGCACGGCCATGATTCATCATCAGGGCGCCACGCTGGAATTTGTCGGGGCGCGCACGGAAAGCTATCGCGGTGATTCACGCAAACCCGAGGTGGAGAGCGCCGGTCTGGATGATGATCTGGCGCGCCGGGATTTTACGATCAACGCCATGGCCGTGGCGCTGAATCCCGAGCTGTTCGGGCGCGTGATCGATCCCTTTGACGGCCGCGGCGATCTAAACAAGGGCATCATCCGAACGCCGCTCGATCCGAAAAAAACATTTTATGATGATCCGCTGCGCATTATGCGCGCGGTTCGATTTGCCGGCCAGCTCAATTTTGACATTGAGAACACAACGATGGCCGGATTAAAATCGGAAGCGCATCGTCTGGAAATCATCTCCCAGGAACGTATTACCGACGAGTTGATGAAAATCCTGCAATGCGATAAGCCGTCCGTCGGATTGCGAGTTTTGGACGAAACCGGGATCCTGGAGATCATCTTGCCGGAGATCGCCAATTTGAAAGGAATCGACCAGGTCGGCAATCATCGGCACAAGGATGTGTTTTATCATACGCTCAAAGTCCTGGATAATCTGGCGGAAAAATCCGACAAGCTCCGGCTGCGCATCGCCGCCCTGTATCACGACGTGGCGAAACCGGCAACCAAAGCCTTCGATGCCACTATCGGCTGGACGTTTCACGGGCACGAGGAGATCGGCGCGCGCATGTTTCGTAAAATTGGCAAACGGCTGCGTATCTCCAATGAGACCATCAGTTATGTGATGAAATTGATCCGGCTGCATCTGCGCCCCATTCATTTATCGGAGGAGGGCGTCACCGACTCGGCCATTCGCCGGCTCATTTTTACCGCGGGCGATGACATTGATGATTTGCTGACGCTCTGCCGCGCCGACATCACGTCGGGTAATCCGCAACGCGTCAAAAAGCATCTGGCCAATTTTGATTATGTGGAAAAACGCGTGGCAGAAGTCGAAGAAAAAGACCGGCTGCGTAATTTTCAACCACCGGTTCGTGGCGATGAAATTATGCAAGTGCTGGGATTGGCGCCCGGTCCGAAAGTGGGTAAAATAAAAAACGCCATCGAGGAGGCCATCCTCAATGGCGATATTCCCAACGAACACGATGCCGCGTTTGAATATATGATGCGAGTTAAAGACGAGCTACTCAATGACAAATTTCAAATGTCAAATGACAAATGAAAAACATGATTTGATGTTTTGCGTCATTTGACATTCGTCATTTGTAATTGCTTTAAACCAGCCAGCGTCGCTGACGTGTTGACACCACCTGACTTTTCATCACCTCCGTGGCAATATTACAATCATCCACCATCTGAAAATCGTACATGCCGGCGCAGATAAAATCGGCGCCGTTTTCAAAAGCGTATTTAAACGCATCCTGCGGATGGATGGCGCCGGCCGCCATGGTTTTAAAGACGACAACCGGTTCGTCCACCGAGCCGATAAAATCAATGGTGCGCTGCGGATCGAAACAGTATTTGTTATCGTGCCAGGTCTCGGCATTGGCCGACCAGTAATTATGGTGATGCAAGGTTTTCATCCAAAAGTCCGGTTTGTAACCGAGTTGAACACATTTTTCCAAGGTCTCGACGTGATGCGCGCCAATGCCGAGGATGACGCCGCGATCCTGTATGTACTGCAGCGCTTTTTCAAGATCATCTTCCTTGCCATTCTTTAAATAAAAATCCGCTGTTTCGCCCTGAATATAGCAGGCTACCGCGCCGTAATCGATGGCTCTTTTGATGCGATCGAGATATTCCTCAAACGGCACCGCATACACACCCTTGTCGTAATTCAGCCCGGCACAATCGGAGATGAATTGCATTGTGCCAATGCCGCGTTTCCAGTATTCATCAATAAGCGTACACAGAATCGGATTGGTGAGCAAGGTGTTGATGCCGCACTTTTCCGCCGTTAACAGCGTAGCAAAAATTTTATCTTTATTGTGATAGGCGCGCACCAGCGACGAGACATAAATCAGATCGCGCGAAGGCGCCCAACCGGAGAGCAAATTGCCGCCAAGAATGAGACGACTAAAATCAACGTCCCTGATTTTGGCCTTCGGAATCTCTTCCTTGAGATCGCGCAATCCGGCCGGATCAAAAAGTTTGGTGCTCGGACTCGTATACGCGTCAACCAAATTCTGCTCTTCCCAGCTCTGCCATTTTTTCTTGCGCGCAAAAGCGACCGCAAACGCGCCCAGCGCCGGAACCGTCGCGAGCCCCTTTAACACCTGTCGACGGGCCAGCGAGACCTGATCATCCGGATGCTTGATATCCATCACCTTTTCGGTATTCAGCTTTGTGGTTTTTTTACGCCACGTTACTCGCGCCAGAAACACATCCAAACCAAAGAGATGGCCGGTCGGCAAAAAAACTAAAACGCCCATGGCAAAAAACTCGACGAGCACTTTGTTGACCCACAAATAATGACCCTCGGTGGGAACGCCAAAATCCAGACCAACAAAGGGCGGATTGGCGACATAGTACAGCGCCAACAACAGCATACCGGCAACCGCCGCAACGCGAGTGAACGCGCCGAGCATCAATCCCAGACCAATGAGGATGAGTCCCCAAATGTTGAGAAAATCGACGACAGCCAGCACAGAGGGCGTTTCGGAAATCCAGTGAAAAAATGGCGCGAACCACCAACTTGATAACTGAAGAAACTGCGCGGCTGTCCAATCCGGCAGTAAAAGTTTGACGATGCCTTCGTACAAAAAATGCCAGCCAATGACTATACGCAGCGCGACCAGAAATCCGAGTTGCCAGCCGCTGAGTTGTCTACCTTTCATATCGCCTCATTCCTCCATGTCGATGAGCCCGTTTTGTGCAAAAAAAGACGTTTGTTATTGAATCGTCAAAAAATCAAATCAGTATAAAAATTCTGCGATCAACGTGCAAGCTGAATTTCTAGGGGTTTTGTTGTGCGAGTCGCTGTGCTATTGCGCATCGTAGGTCAATGATATAATGGCGCAGTCAGCGAATTCGGATCGTCCGCCAATTTGAGCGAAACCTTGCGAAAGCGCGAATCGTAATAGGTATAACATATATTTGTCCTTAAATGTCAAGTAAAAACAGAATTCCCTTTCAAATAA
>CAYSNA010000064.1:0-17001 GCA_964432185.1 uncultured Cytophagia bacterium | reverse complement strand
GAGACCGGCGTCGATGGATTCATCCGCACCAGCCTGCAATTTGATGATCAATTACGCCCTTATGGCCCACAGACCTGGCTCATCCGAGTGACAGACCAAAATAACTCGTCAATGACCGCGTCGTTGTATTGGGATATTCCAGTGCATTCGCCGAGTGTGAGCGGTACTGTGCTTGACAAGATCACCGGCGAACCCCAGGCACACGTTGTTCTGCACTTCCGCGACGCCTATTTTCCCGAAATCGAACGCCACGCCATCACCAACGCCTCGGGCGAGTATGCCATCCAACTGACCGCCGGCGATTGGCAAGTCAGCACAAGTTATCCCTTCAGCAAAGAATATCGACGCACCGTCAATTCGGTCATTCGCGTGCAGGAGGAACAGACTGCCAAACTGAACATCAATGCGGAAAAATACGATTCGTTTGTGCAAGGTTTTGTTCATTTTGAAAACAACTCGGCGGTTGAAAATATCTCCATCGCCCTGCAAAATACAAAAACCATGGAGATCTTTCACGTTGGCACCAACGAGGATGGTCAATACAAGGTTGGACTGGAAGCCGGTGAATATGTGGTTACCACCAGCCAATATTTTTCGCGTCATCTTGGCAATCATTATTGGCCGGAAGGCTTTTATGCACAACCGGCAGTTGATACCGTGACGATTCGTGATGGCGAGTTTTTTATCGAGGACATTGTGTTCCTGCCATACGCCGCACAAATAAACGGATCGTGTCGTGTTAACGGTCAACCTCTGGCCGATGTGCTTGTCCAGGGCGTTGCTTTTGATCCCGTGAGCTCGAAGCAAAAACTGTATCAAACATTTAGCAAAGCCGATGGCAGTTATTCACTTGGCATCGATGCTGTTGAATCGCTCACCCTTATCGCACAAAAAGAGGGATTTTCATCCGCGCCCATCAAAGGATTTCAACTTTCAGCGGACACACAATCACAAAATTATGATTTCTTTTTTACCGCGCAAACCGGTCTGATGAGCCTCGGAGGTTCTGTTTATGGTCAGGATCGTCGGCCGCTGGCTGATGTGTTTGTCGTGGCCTACAATATTTGGGATCACACGCCGAACGGGCACCTGATCAGCAAAACCGACGACACCGGCCGCTACTTTTTTGACATCAACGTTGAAGGGGATTGGCAGGTTGGTGTGTTCAAGAAAGACGCACAGGTACATCCGGAAATGTATTACCAGTACATGTCATCCGGCTTAAAATATGATGATTTGAACTTTGTCGTCAGCGACGAGCTCAATGCCAGTACGGGAACCGGGCGTTTGTTGTTGGCCGATTTTAGCGTCGTGTCGCATCAGCCCAATCCATTTTACAAGGAGACGGTCATCGATTTTGTGCTGCCACAATCCAGTCACACTCAAGTTGATGTGCTGGATATGAACGGCAAAGAATTGACGACGCTGGTTGATCATACCCTGTCCAGTGGTTTCCAAAAAGTACGATGGGACGGCAGAGATGCGAGCGGCAACAGTTTTGCCAACGGCGTCTACTGGTGTCGCGTCATTTCAAAAAACAATACAGCTCTTTTACCCATAACGTTGTTACGTTGATTCCTCCTTTCCTTCAAATAAAGGGTTCCCGAGACGACGCGGGGACCCTTTTATTGAATTTCTTTTTCCGATTCGTGTACCCTCATCGTTCTTGCTAATAAAAAAGTTGACATTTTTTTGAGCATCGATATTTTTAGGGAGGGCCGTTGACATGACTATTACAAAACACGCCGCGCAACGCTTGCAGCAACGAGGATTCAGCCAAACAGCCGTCGATTTGATTCTGCAGTTTGGCATCGAGTATCATCGCCCTGGCGGCGCTATCGAATATCTGTTTACTCGCAAGAGCGCCAAGGAACTGGAGCGCGACATGAGAGAATGCAAAAGCATGATCAGCAAATTGCGCGGCAAAGCCGTTCTCGTTTATGATGGCCAATTGCGAACCGCCTACTATCGTTCAAAAAAATTGAAACACTGACACACATCCCCTCCGCTCTGTGAGGGGATATTTTCAACATAACCATCCCCGGATTTTCAGATATTCTCTTTTATTTGTGTTTGTATCCCAAATCAATTTTTATATCTTTTTATAAAGGATTAACAACGAGGATCGCATGGACTCTTTAGGACGCCATATCCTGGTCGAATATATGAATTGTGCGCCGGAGGCGTTAAATGATGTCCCACGCATCGAATCTTCAATGGTTGAGGCGGCAACGCGTGCCGGTGCGACGGTCATCAACTCGGATTTTCACCATTTTTCGCCTTACGGTGTTTCCGGTGTTGTCATTATTGAAGAGAGTCATCTTGCCATTCACACCTGGCCTGAGTACCAATACGCGGCGGTTGATCTGTTCACTTGCGGCGAACAAGTTGATCCGTGGATCGCGTTTGATCGCGTCAAAGAGGCGCTGGAGTCGAAGAACTATTCGGTGTTGGAGCTGCACCGCGGCCCGCTCAATTTGCTCAAACGCATTCCATTCAACACGGAAAATTTCCGCCAGATTGTTGAAGAGCGCCTGGAACATTTCCCGCCCAAGCGCAGCATCTGGTTTACGGACAAGGATGAAAACATCGCCATGTCCATTCGCGCCAAAGGCAAATTATTGTACGATAAAACCTCCGAGTATCAACGAACCCGCGTTTTTGATTCCTATGGTTTTGGCAAGGTGTTGACCATAGATAATATGATTATGTGCACAGAACGCGATGAAGCGCATTATCACGAAATGATATGTCACCCGGCGATTTTTGCACACGGTCATGTCAAGGACGTGCTGGTCATCGGCGGCGGCGACGGCGGCACTGTTCGCGAGGTGTTGCGGCACCAGAACATCGACCATGTCACTATGGTGGAAATTGATGCCAACGTCATTGAAGCATCACAAAAATTTCTGCCCACTCTTTCATCGGCTTTTGATCATCCCAAGCTCGAGTTGCGCATTGAGGACGGCATCAGCTTTGTCAATAATGGCCAGGAGTCGAGCTACGATCTTGTCCTCATCGATGGTTCCGATCCGGTGGGCCCGGCCAAAGGATTGTTCAGCGAAGCCTTTTATCGCACTTGCCACAAACTGCTGCGAGATGACGGCATTCTCGTCACACAAGGCGAATCGCCGGCATTCAATCGGGATGTTTTTATTGAACTCAATCGCTGTCTGAAAAAAATATTTCCGCCGGCACACGTGCATGTTTTACTTTTTCATATTTTCACCTATCCAACAGGATTGTGGAGTTTTCAGATGGCCACGAAAAACTCGACACCGATTGGTGATATAAATGCTCAGACTATCGATATCTTTGCCAGAAATGAAAAACTGAAATATTATAACAGCGCCATTCACCAATCCGCTTTTGCGCTGCCAGCATATTTGCAAAATCTCATTAAATAAAAGGGGATGGTTATGAAAAAAAGCGCTGTAAACATAATCATTTCTGTTGTGCTCTTGCTTTGTGTATCACAGTCGATATTGGGACAGGAAAAAATGCAATCATTCACACTGGCGCTTGTACAAATGACGGTTGTTGGCGGGGATCGCCCAGCCAATCTCAAACATGCTGAAAACCGAATTACCGAAGCGGCTGCACACGGCGCCGACGTCATTCTTCTGCCGGAGGCCATGGATTTGGGATGGACGCATCCATCAGCCGTGCAGGAGGCGCAACCCATACCTGATGGTCAAACATGCCAATTTTTACGTGCACAGGCAGCGAGTAACAGAGTGTATGTGGTATCCGGTTTGATTGAGCGAGCTGGGGATGTCGTATATAATTCAGCCGTGCTCATTGATCCGTCTGGTGAGGTCATTCTTACGCATCGCAAAATTAACGAACTGGACATCGGCCATCCTTATTATGCCGTGGGGGATCGACTCAACGTGACCAAAACAAAATTCGGCACGATTGGTTTGATGATTTGCGCCGATGCCAACACGCCGGATTATCACTTGACTCGATCATTATGCTATATGGGCGCGGATGTCATCTTGTCACCGTGCAGTTGGGCGGTCGTGGCAAACCACGATAATACAAAAGATCCCTATGGCGAGCTGTGGAAAAACGCCTACAAACCGGTGGCGCGAGATTTTTCTGTCTGGATTGCCGGATGCAGCAATGTTGGCTGGATGAACGATGGGCCGTGGAAAAATTGGAAGGGCATCGGCTGTTCGCTGGTGATAAATCAAAACGGGGAGGAAGTCCTGTTCGGCCCGTACGGCGCCGACGCCGATACGATTTTATATGTGGATATTACACCGGTTCACCGTCCCGCTCAAGGCACGGATTGGCCGGCATTCTGGAAAAAGTGAAAAGAAATACGAGGATTCTGTCGACAATTTTTATCGCATTTCAATTCAAATAATGTGGAGTGATTTCAGGGCCGCTTACACTGATATTCGTTCGCTAAAATAATCATTCGAAAAAAAGTCGCCCGGGGAGGACATTCCCGGACGACTCGTTTACCCTTCCAGGCTATTCTGAAATAAAAATATTCTCAACAACCATGGGCGGTGTATTATCCGGCGGTGAAATATAAATAACGTGCTCCCTGGACGGATCAGCCTTTTCTCCGGTTTTAGGATCGATCCGTTCCACGTGTCCATCTGGCAATGGCATATCGACGGGCTTTTCGTTGTAAATGAGCATTTCCTCGCCGTTGCTTAGGCGGTCGCCATCCGGTTCCATCGTCCACCAGGGAACCGTATCAATGAGCTCATTAAGCACCTGAACAGCTTTTTGTTCACGCGCATTGGCCTCCAAATCCCAGCCGCCTTTATCCGGGGCAAACGTATGAAAAAATCCAGCCGTATAAAAACCGCCTCTGATAAAAATTTGCCATGCGCCGCGGCCCACATCGTCGTTATCATGCCAATCGGCATAAGCGTACTCGGCGTTGACCACCGGCAGATTATAGTGCCGATCCTCTGTGATGTGCTGGGCAAAATTGATCGGCCATTGCTGCATGATGAATCCAAACCACGGCTCGGCATGAAATTCTGTGCTTGATCCACGCCCGGACGGATGCAGACTGATGAGATGTTTATATGGATCCGCCTTGTACAACGTTTTGCCGTGTTGTTTCCACACATCCGGACTCAGATTGTTTTCCGAGTAAACCTCATTGTATTCGCCGGACAGCACCCAAACAATATTATAGGCGCTCCACCGCGCGGCTAAATATTCAATGTAATTTTTAAACTGGTCATCGGAAAATTTGACAAACTCTTGCGCCCAGGTAAAAACGATCACCGGCACCATGTCCAAACTGTTGGCATATTCGATGCGCCGGTCGATCCAGCGGTAATAACCGGGATTCCATTTATCGTAATTTTTGCCGCCGCTGTGCACCTCAAACGCCGTGCCGCCCTCATTCGCCCAAAAAGCATCACCGTTGATATAACTGACGACAATGGATTGTACGCAGGTGTAGCCCTGTGATTGGCGCAGATCCATATAGTCTTTGTATCGGCTTTCCAGCGGCAGGAGATGGGTAAACGCACGCCAACTGGTTTCCCCTTTCCAGGCCCACGGTTCGCCGTTGGTCTTTTCAAATGTGTATGGATTTTCTTCAGATCGTTTAATGTGATATAAATCTGACCGAGTACATAAAAAGCTGATCTGTTTGCCGTTGATCTCGGTTGTCCATGTGCCAACCTCGGTCGGCGCCATACGGATTTTCCACCAGGCGCCGTCATTAAATCCGCTGATGTTCAGTTTCTGCGTTGGCCCGCTAAATTCATGCGTACCGATTCGATTCTTATCGACATATTCGAACACGCCATACATGGGCACTGATGCCGTGAACGCCTCGTGCGTATCAAATTTAAATTGAAACGGCTCAGCCGTATTTCCTGCCGCATCCTTGATATTTTCCAGGCGAACCGTATAGGTGGTATTGGGTGTCATCAACTCGTCGGCTTCAAAAACGATCGAGTTGCCAACTTGTTTAAACTGACCCGCCACGTTTGGCCTTATGGATGGCGAAAACTCTTTGACCGCCTCATCAAATACCACGGCAATATACTCGTCCAATTTGGCTTTTTTGTTGAACGGCGTATGGCGCACCAATTTGGGCGCGGTTTCATCTTTATAACGCTCAAAGACAAAATTGCTAAATGTGATATCGATCGGCACCTGATGCCCAAATCCTTTGCACCCCATGGATGAACCAAGGCGAAGCGCATGATGCGGCGGCGCATACTCTTCGCCAAAACCGGAATAGTCACATGAGACCATTTTTTCGCCATCGACAAAATAGTCCATTTTGCCTTGTCCCCATATCAACTCGATATGAAAGGTGCGTTCTTTTTGCCATTCCACCGGACCGTACTCAATTTCAAACGCATGCGGGTCGTCATCATAACCGCCGTGAAAGGCCGCTACGTTGAGACGAAAGCGTCCCTTTTTCCATTTATAGCGATCGCCGACCACATAACCAAAAACGTGCATAATCGCTTTGTAGGGATTATGCCATAATTTTATACCATTAACCACTTTGCCGTACCATTCATCGTTCGGATCCTGGTCGTACATATTGAACAGCGTATAATGCATATCTTCGTCGCCGTTCTCATCCAGATTTGGAAAAACATCATTTGATGCGTAAAGGCCGGTCACATCAAAACTCACTTTGCCATTGGGCGCCGTGGGAATGTCCCATTCGATGGCATCGGTCTTGGAAACGGTTGTCCAGCCTTTATCCGAAAATGTGCCGCCGCGCACGTTGCCGGTGCTGCCATTTTTGAGAGGATCGTTAATTTCGGCAGCACATAGAGATGCTCCTGCCAACAGAATCAAAATTGTTTTCAACATAATCACGCCCCTTTTTTCAATGTCATTTTCCGCATTTTAAACGAGAAGAAATCCCCCGAGCGACTACCTGGAACAGACTTTATCCGACCTGGGGCTCTTGTTTCCTTTCGAATCAATGGCCGTGACTGTGGCGCAAAACGGCTTGTCAATTTCTACAACACAGCTCGTGTCCGGGCCCGCATACGCCACAAATGCGGCGCCTTGCGTGGGCTCAACAAACACCTCATACGAACTGGCCCAGCCGTTTTCAACCACTTGCCCATTAACCTCCTTTCGATCCATGGCCTTGTTCCAGCGCACCTGAAAACTGCCGCGCGTTTTGGCTGTTATCGTTGCATGATAACTCTCGTCGGTAGCATTCACGGCGTATATCTCGTACGAATAGCTCGTATTGAAATCGAGATTTTCATCAATAAATGATGTGGAATTTCGGTCCAACTCTTTTTTGAAATTGGCGCGTTCGACGACATAGCCGGTTTCGTTATTGGCATTATCTTTCCATGTTAAGGTAATTTGATGAAAGTCACATTTTGCTATAACATTTGTCGGTTCTTTCGGTGCTCCGGGTGGCGGGGACGGAACGTTATCTGCCGGTGTTGACACGGTTAAAGATCCGGAGCTGTTGGCGCCATAGTCGTTAAACGCTTCAACTCTGTATTTATAACTTGTGGATGGACGAACGGTTTTGTCGGCATACGTGGTACTGTTCTTTTCAATCGTTTCAATTGAGACATTGTTGCGCCATATTCGAAAACCGGTCTCGTTTTTTGAATTGTCGCTCCATTGTAATTGGACTTCATTGGGAGAAGTAGAAAGACTTTTCAGGTTGCTCGGCGCTTTGGGAGTCGGCGATTCTTCTTCATCCCCGTCCCACGGAGGACGACATGCCAGAACAACCAGAACAACCAGTGTGATGCCTAGAAATGGATGCTTTCTCATGATGCTTTTCCTTTCTGCTTTTTCTCGTGACAACTGGCTTTTGGCAAGGCATTTAGAAATTTTAAAGGAACGTTAGTGCATAATGTAATGACAGTTCAAGTCGAAAAATTTCCCGGCCTGGCAGCAATTGCTTTTTTAATATTTTTTTCATATCTGATGAATCAAGCTTATGGTCGAAAAAAATTGAATGGTTGAGCGTGGAATATTGTTATCTTTGCAAAATCAATTTGATGAATCAAAGGTTAGCTATGGAGAGTATCATGCCTCGTGTTTTCCTGCTTTTTCTGGTATTATTGGTTGGTGTCGTTGCGGCTGACGCTAAAACGGGGGATGCTGTGTATCGCGAATATTGCGCTACCTGCCACGGCGATGATTTGAAAGGCGGCATGGCGCAAAGTCTGGTTGACGGTGTGTGGCAATTCGGCTCCAGTGACAGCCACCTGTTTCGCAATGTAAAATTTGGTATTCCCGATCGCGGTATGCCGGGCTTTGAGGACGCCTTGTCCGATGACGATGTTAAAGCCGTAATTGCCTATCTTCAGGCCGAAGAAAAAATGGCCGGTATTGAGAAACCGGTTTCGCCGCAAGATTTACAAACGCTGGACTATAATTTAAAAATTGAGGTCTGGCAAAACAATCTGGATATTCCCTGGGCCATTGATTTTATAGATACCGAAACCGCACTGATTACCGAACGCCCGGGCCATCTTTATCTCGTTAAAAATGGCGAACGAACCAAAATCAACAACACGCCAGAGGTACTGCATCAGGGCCAGGGTGGATTGCTCGATGTGGCGGTCGATCCCGATTACTCCGAAAACAAGTGGATTTATCTCGCTTACAGCCATGTGCTCGACACCAACAGTGATCGCCCGCCGGCGATGACGCGCCTTGTTCGCGGCAAGATCGTTGATTTCACGTGGACGGATCAGCAGGTTGTTTTTGAAGCGAAACCTGAGCATTATCGTACAACGCGTCATCACTATGGCTGCCGTATTGTTTTTGATCCGGAGGGTTTTCTGTACTTTGCCATTGGTGATCGCGGCGCACAGGACCAGGCGCAGGATGTGACGCTGCCCAACGGCAAATCACACCGCATTCATCGCGATGGCTCGATTCCAAAAGATAATCCGTTTGTTACAACCCGAGATGCCTATGGGAGCATTTTCACGCTCGGTAATAGGAACATCCAGGGTATGGCCGTTCATCCCGAGACGGGCGAAGTGTGGACCACCGAACACGGTCCGATGGGCGGCGACGAACTCAATCTGCTCACATCCGGTGTGAATTACGGCTGGCCGGAGATTACCTACGGCATCAATTATAACGGTACCATCATCACCGATTTTGTCCGTAAACCCGGTCTGGCGCAACCGAATTTTTACTGGCGGCCGTCAACCGCGGTGTGTGGGCTCGATTTTTATCGCGGGGATTTGTTTCCAAAATGGAACAACAAACTGCTCGTCGGTGCGTTGAAATATGAACAGGTGAGTTTGTTAGATATTGAGGGTGACCGCGTCATGCACGAGGAGGTCATTCTAAAAAACCTTGGCCGCGTTCGCGATGTGGCGTGCGGTCCGGATGGCGCTATTTATGTCGTCATCAACCAGCCGGATATGGTTGTACGATTGACGCCGCAGGAACTTTGAAATTCTTCGAGCAAAAAAATCTGTCGCACACCTTTTCAGGTGTGCGACAGATTTAATGAATACATTACTTCACCAACATCATTTTCATGCTTTTTGAAAAATCACCCGATTGAATCCGGGCGATATAAAGTCCGCTTGGAAATGCCGATGCATCCCAAACCACCTCAAACGTGCCCGCCTCATGTTGTTGATCGATTAGTTGAGCGATCTGATGACCGCGTATATCATAAACCGTTAACGTCACATGCCCAGCACTCGGCAGCACGTACGAAATCGATGTACTCGGATTAAACGGATTCGGATAATTCTGTTGCAGAGCAAATTTCTGCGGCACGACCTCATCCTCAACAGATGTATAAACATATTGAATGCCGGGTAATTCTCGGCCCTCGCTGCGGGCATTTCCTTTCTCATCGACCAGATAAACGTTCACCCAATCGGGACGCTCCGGCAGTGTTTTCGTTTTTACAAACTCGGCCCATTCTTCATCCGTGTAACGCTTAAAATTGTCGGTAATTTTTTCATAATAGGACATAACCGGGCCGACATACGCCATGGGCGCATATCCGGCAGATGGGGAATCGGCCAGATAGATGCCGAGGTTGACTTCGCCAACGCCAACATGCAGAACATGCCCAACCAAAGCGCCGTTCAGTTCCGTCGGCTGCGTATGCACATCGGCAACAAGATAATCGTGACCCTCGTACTGCTCGCCGGGCACCATTTCAAGATGATAAAACAGATCCGAATACCAGCCGGAAAACGGCGGCGCGCCGCTCATGCCGTCCAGAAACAGCATTTTTTTCAGCCAGCCAATTTCTTCCGTATCAAAGGGCTGCTGCGCCAGTTCTTTTTCCGCCAATTTCTGTAGTTCGAGCGACACATCTTTTAAGCGCGGGAAATACTGTTTTAAAAGATGTGACTCCCAGCCAAAGTCACCCAAAAGCGGCAACAGATTGGTTTCAGCCTTTTGAGCAAACAGGGCAAGCTGTTGATAGAATTCCGGATACGGCTCAACAAAAGAGTGAGGATAGGAACACGAGGTGCCGCCGGTGTACGATTGTTTGGCATAAAGCAAGTTATCATGCCGCAACTGCGCCCAGGACGATAATTGCGTATTGAGCTTTTGTTGCTGCCAGGCGACGGTCTTCATAAAAAAAGGCGCCGCTGGCGACTGACCTGAGGGATTGAGTTCGCGAATGCCCTGCAGCCAGGTGTTGTAGAGCGAGTTGCCCCAAAAGTCGTCGTCGTAGGCGTCAACAAGATAGCGCAGCGCTTCGAGCTGCGAAGCGTATTTGTATTCCTCCAACGCATTTTGCAGCAATGGCAAGGCGTTATCATTACCGAGGACAAACATCGCATCCAGCGGATCGGGCATGGGACGCCAGATTTTTTGATTTTGGTAGATGATGCGATCATACACCACATTGGCCAGTACATAGGAATCAATAATGAACCGTTGCCCGCTCAAGCGATACGACACCGGTAATTCATCCGGTCTGTTTGAAAACGGATCAACAATAAAAAACGCCGACATGATACGTTGACCATACACCACCTCGGAGACCAGCTCGTTTTGCAGGGCATCATAAACCGTTTCGTCATAAATCGAAATCGGTGTCACGCTTAATTCGGCGACAACCTGTGACAGTTCCGTCGGCGTCAGATTATCGCTTTCGCCAACCATAAAGGTGATGATGTCATCGATGGTATTCAGATCACCGCGCACACCGGCGAGGTCGAGCAGTTCATTCATCAACAGAGCGCCGGCCATCATGCGGCGAATTTCATCGCGGCTCCATGGCTGCTCCTCCGGCCCAACCGGCGGCGGCGTAAGATAAAAATCCATGCGGCCGAGCCACATCATCGCCTTAAAATAATTGCCCAACGTCCGGCGGCCATTCTCACCCCAAAACTCGTGCGTGTAATGCCCGCGAACGGTGAACTGACTAAAATCGAGTCGGCGCATACGTTCGGAGAATAATGGCATAAATGTCATCTGTTCACTTTCAATCGCGTTCCAGAGTTTCTCAGCGACGCTCCTGTCCGCAAGATTTGGAGAAGATAACTTTTCATCCAACAGTGATTTAGCGAGCGTAACATAAATGTCCACATCTTTGAGTGGCTCAACCAATTCCGGCTGACTCGCATAGGTGCTTTGCAATTTTCGAACATTGACATACAATCCATCAAGAACAGTTCGCAATTTTTCTTCAAGCAATGTCTTTTCAATATCCAATAGAATACGATCATACGAAAAATGCAACGCATACAAAATAGCATCCGTGGTGATGAACACGGGCAGATCGTGTTCGTAAATATCGTGCATGGCGCGGCCGAAACAATCATATGACAAACGCTCGGTGACGACAAAATGGTTTTCCTCGAGCAGTTGCTTTTCATCCGGTGTGAGGCCGAACTTGATTTCTATGGAATCCAGAAAAGAAAATTGGTTCGTTTGAAGTTGATCGGAACGGCTGTTGTAAAACGGGGAGTCCGGTTCGTAGCGCCCCAAAAGTTGCGACGCGGTGAGATCCGCATTATCTTTCAGGAACTGTTCGTACGCTTCCGGACTAAAAAAAGTCTGGGCCAGCACAAAAACCGGCAGCAGCAAAAACAATGTAAAAAAACGCATGATACTCCTCCATACTTGTCATTATGAATTGATATGAACGACAATTTGTATGCCAGAATCGGAAGAAAGTTGGGGCGCTAAACTCTTGGAAATATACTATCAAATAACGAGGACAACGGGATTTTTCTGACCGTCACGAAATAATTTTCGATTACCGGAAAATTATTCATATCTTTCGACGAAAGCAAAGTAAATTCTCTGCACCTTTTAGAACAAAACCAAAGAGGTCTATTATGCCCGGCAAAATTCGTTGTTTTTGTATGGTCGCTCTCCTCATGTTCACAGCCAACGTGTTGGCCGGTGAGTGGATGTCCCTCTTTAACGGCACGGATTTTTCCGGCTGGACGGTCAAAGCTGTGCCTGCCGATCAGCAAAAAACATTTTGGACCATCGTTGATGGTCTCATCCAGGTGAATTCTCTCGGTCAGCAAGATCACGATTATGTCTGGCTGATGACGGACAAAGAGTATGATAATTTTATATTGAAATTAAAGTTCCAGGCGTTCAAAGACAGCCCGGGCAACAGCGGCGTGCAAATCCGCAGCCGTTATGATGAGAACGCCGGCTGGCTCGATGGTCCGCAAATCGACATTCATCCGCCGAGCTATTGGCGCTGCGGCATGATCTGGGACGAGACGCGCGACAATAAACGCTGGCTCTATCCGGAAATTCCCAAAGATGAATGGGTGGATTCCACCATGGCTGTGCCGGGCATCATTTTTTATTATGCGGATGACAATCCGGCATGGAACGAGTTGGAGATCACCGCTAACGGCACACAATTAAAGGCGGTGATGAACGGTCTGACCCTTATGGAGTGGAATGGCGATGGCGTGTTGAACGACGAAACGCATCAAAAATACAACGTCGGTATGAAGGGCCATATTGCCCTACAGCTTCATTCCAAAGATGAACTAAAAATGCGGTATAAGGATATTTTCATCAAAGAATTAAAATGAGGTTAGCGTGAAAAATTTCGTACTGGTGATAATCATGAGTCTGGTCGTGTTGAGTTGTCAACAATCCAAAAGCAGCGTGCGCGTGGCGACGTTTAACATCTGGGAATTATCCACAGAAAAACTTTCGGTTGTGGATGAAAATGGCGCCGGACATGACAAGCAAATTGCCGCAGCCGCGACGATCATTCAAAAAATTCGCCCGGATATTCTGGTGATAAACGAAATTGATCACGATTATAATGTCCCGGATGATCTGGCAAAAAATGCGCGTTTGTTTCGCGATGCCTATCTGAATCAGGGGGAAGATGCGATCGATTATCCATACGTCTTTGCGGCGCCGTGCAACACCGGTATTCGCGCCGGCATGGATTTTGACAAGGACGGCATCATCGCCGATTCGTCGCACGAATATTCGCGGCTGCACGGCAACGATTGTTATGGCTACGGCGAATATCCGGGACAGTATTCCATGGCGCTGCTGTCAAAATATCCGATTGATACAGAGAAGGTTCGCACTTTTCAAAAATTCTTGTGGAAAGATTTGCCCGGCCATCATGCGCCGCTGGACTTTTATTCTGAAGAAGAAATGCAGATTTTTAGATTGTCGAGCAAATCGCACTGGGATGTGCCGGTGCTTGTCGATGACAAGCCGCTACATCTTTTTCTGTCGCATCCTACGCCGCCGGTATTTGATGGTCCCGAAGACCGCAACGGCCGCCGCAATTTTGACGAGATCAAATTCTGGAAACATTATATTGACAACGATGCTGCCATTTATGATGATGAGAAAAATCCCGGCGGCTACAACTCGGCGGCGCCGTTCATCATTGCCGGTGATTTGAATGCCGCGCCGGACGGCGATGCCGTCTATGAGGATCGCACGGCCATCAGCCAATTACTCGATTTTCCCAAAATTCAGGAAACCTCGGATTTTACGATCCGGCGAGACAACAGCGATGCCGTTCCATCCGAGAAAAAAAGCGAAACCGCACAATTTGGCGATGAACGCCGCGTTCGAATCGATTATGTGTTGCCAAGTGTGGGATTGGAAATTTTAGACGGCGGCGTCTATTGGCCGTTCGCAGAGGATGATCCATCAGGATTGGAATTGGCGGAAAAAGCCTCGGATCATCGGTTGGTGTGGATTGATGTCAAATTTTAAAACAACAGTCATTGCGAGCTCTCCCGCGTTGTCGGCGGGAGAGCGTGGCAATCTCCAGCGACAGGGATTTCCCTTTTTCAAGAGATCGCCACGGTCGTTTCACTTCCTCGCGATGACTTTTTACTTTTGCAGCACCATCTTGATCGTCTTGTTAAAACTGTTCGATGTCATCCGGCAGATGTAAATTCCACTCGGCAACATGGGATTGGCCCAGTCAATCGAATGCGAACCCGCGTCCATCATATCATCGACAATAGTGGCAACGAGTCGGCCGCGAATATCATAAACGACAATTTCTACCGGACTCGCTTCCGGCAAATCAAAATTGATCTGTGTCGATGGATTAAACGGATTGGGAAAATTCTGGTAAAGCTGATAGGTCACCGGAATCTCATGTTGATCCGCGACATCAGTTTGCACACCTTTTTCCGTCAAGATGCCGCCATTCCATACATTGCCGTGGTTCGCATAAACGGATAAATCCCCTACATCATTGACCAGTCCATCGTTACCGATACCGAGATTTTCCAGCTCCTCAAATCGATAGTAACCGATCAAGCCGCTCTCAGCCGACGTATAGATATCGGCGCTGAGCGTGTCGTTCATTTTGCCATTAATGTCGTCAGCCGTCAACACCTTGTTCCAGATTCGCAACTCATCGACCTCGCCTTTAAAATAGGCCGTTAAATCGAGCGTGGCATCGACAGACTCGGCAAATCCTCCCACATTTAATGGATGCCCGGGAATGGAAATATTACGCTCCGAGGAACTGCCGCCTACACCTATTTCGACACCATCAAAATACACTTGTTGATCCCGGTTTGAAATAATATAAGCGAGGTGGTGCCACTCATCATTTGACAAATGGCTCAAAGTGCTCCCGCTTGTTGAACGGCCCCATCCATTGTCATACACGACGGAACGGGTAAGCCTAATTGCTCTGTTGCTAAAAAATCCTTCAAGCGGGGCTATATATTTATATTCAATTTTTCCTTCAATTTTGTCGTTTGTTCTATTGATATCCACTAGCCAGCCGTGCCCTTTGAAATTGTCCCATGACCAATTATGATAGTCAGATGGAAAGAATTTCCATTTGTTTAAAAGGGTATAGCCGCGTTCCTCTGTTTGTTTAAAGCGAATCTCCACCGTCAATACCTCGGCAGTCGCCAAAGACTCGCATGTCGAATCCGGCACTTCTAAAAATTGCCCGTCGCCGTTCAACAAAAGCGCCCGGTTAAATGGATTATCTGCAAAAAGTGGCATGACAAAAATCACCAGACATAACACGAAAATTTTATACATGACAGCCTCCTGGTAAAAGAAAGAGTTGTCTTCCCATTCGTCACGACCGTATCGCTGAAAAAAGTAAAGGCATTTGAGAAAATGAGAAGATATGCTAAAGAACAAAAACATCGCCTAGGGCGCGATGTGAGCACATACGTTTTGACATCAATTTAGAAAGATGACCTTCGATCTCTCATCAGTATCTCTTTATTGTTGCAGCACGATCTTGAACGTCTTGTTGAGACTGTTTGACTTTATCCGGCACACATAAACTCCGTCGGGTAGATTTGGCGAGGCCCAGGCAAAGTCATGCGATCCCGCGTCCATTAATTTTTCCGTGAGCTCACCGACAAGACGACCGTGAATGTCGTAAACTTTGATATCCACAGGACTCGCATCCGGCAAATCAAAATTAATTTTTGTTGATGGCTTGAACGAACTGATGGAATTCTGATAATGTTGAAAAGTCACCGGAATCTCTAATCCACCCGCCATTTGGGCTTGTTCGGTTAAGACACCACCGTTCCACACATTGCCGTGGTTCGCGCTGACGGAGAGATCACGCACATCATTCGCCAAGCCGTCGCTGCCGATGCCGAGATTTTCCAACTCGTCAAATCGATAATAACCAATCAAGCCGCTCTCAGCCGAGGTATAGATATCGGCGCTGAGCGTGTCATTCATAAAATCGATTATTTGTGTGCCCGTCCGGACGACGTTCCAGATGCGAAGCTCGTCAATCTGGCCGTTCAGATAAGCCGAAAGATCGAGCGGCGCATCAACGGATTCAACAAATCCACCGACATTCAGAGGCGCGCCGCTCACGGCATTATCACTCGGTGAACTATTTCCATAGCCATTTGATAGACCATCAACATAAAACTTTTTATAACCGCCGGAAAAAATCAAAGTAAAATGATGCCACTCCCCGCTTGACAAACCGGGCTCGCCATGTCCACTTCGAGCCATTCCCCAACCACCCGATGCATCCGAATGCATACGTGTAATCCGAATGAAACCTGGTGCATAAAAAGCTTCCAACGGATCAATGTAACCAAGTTCCATTTTCCCTTCGTAACGATGGCCAATGCGATTCATGTCGATAAACCAACCGTGGCGAGTAAAAGCGCCTTGTGAATTCACGCGTATCTTGTTAAACATGTTGAAACCACGCGGTTCGTCTTGTTTGAAGCGAATTTCCAATGTGAAAACATCCAGATTCGCAAGCGCTTCGCACGTCGAATCCGGAATCTCCACATACTGGCGATCGCCATTCAGCACCAGAGCCCGGCCAAATGGATTATCTGCCCGCAGCGGCGCGATAAACAGCACCATTAAAAACACAACAATTGCTAATTTTGCCATGACAACCTCCTGGTAATAGCGATGAGTTGTCTCTCCCATTGGCCATGAGCTTGTCGTTATTCAGTGTGGTTTCATATCGCAAGAAAAAAATGGGAAGAGATTGTGAAAGAACAATACCATTTTATAATACTCACGTTCAAGTAATAAGTGCAACAGTTTTCTTTAAACTCCCTATCTTCATAA
>CAYSNA010000063.1:0-17092 GCA_964432185.1 uncultured Cytophagia bacterium | reverse complement strand
AGTGTGATGACTCGTTGTAATTCTTTTTCCTGATACTCGCGCAACTCGTTCCCGCTCCACCACTGCGACTCATCCAAAAACGCCGCATATTTTTTCCACGGACTGAGCGTTTTTTTGATGAACGCGTGCTTGAGACCGTTCAAGACCGTCCCCAGATTCATATCTTTTATTTTCAAATTTTTCATTTTGATTTTTTTGCTCCTATCGTGCGAGGATATAAATCGATGGCAGCACGATCTTTTCCAGTGAATATCGCTTGAACAGCTTGAGCATCTTGTCGTATTTTTTCCACTTCATCGAATAGTAAAAATCCGATACCGACTCGGTTCGCGCAAAATAGCGGCCGAGCAGATCGCACAGCTCTTTTTCATAAAATCCCGCGTGCGCCCCGAGCGCATTATCCCACTGGCCCAGCAGCCGCTTCATCCAGTCTTTTATATTCTGGTTGATCTTGCGATACAGGGACTTGTCGTTCATGCCGAGATAACCGATCCAGCGCGACTTGTTGGGCACGCCGATATAGACAAATCCATCTTCGCGAGTGACGCGCCGCAGCTCCCACACCGTATATGACACATCATCAACATGCTCCAGCACATGAAAGGAATAGACCGCATCAAAAAAATCATTTTCAAACGGCAGCGTGAGGCCGTTGTAATTTTGCAATTGCGCGTGCTGCAGACCGTAGGGATGAAAATCCTGATTCACATCAACACCGTACACATCAATATTAAGCATGGTGGCCATGGCGGCGGCTTCGAGTCCATTGCCGCAGCCGAGCACCAAAATTCGCTTGAGGTTTTTCGTCAACTGATGCTGTTCGATAATTTCCTTAAAGACCGCGATCTGGCCGCTGTAGCGGATATCTTTTTGTGGATCGATCGTCATGAGACACTCCCGATCTTTTCGCGTTTTCCCATGCCGACCATATCACGCAAGCCTTCAAACACATTTTTATGAATGATGCTCGAGTACAGCGACAGGTAGCGCTGCGCCACCTGTTTGATCGAATAATAGGTCATCACATGCTCGCGCGCCTGCAAACCAACGCGTTGGCGCAAAAATGGATTGTTGATGAGCACGCGAATGGCCGAAGCAAACTGGCGCGGATTATCAACATTGACGAGATAGCCGTATTTGCCGGTTTGCAAAATTTCATCGGTAATGCCGGGCAGCAGGTTGGCGATCACCGGCAGGCCGCAGGCCATCGCCTCGAGAATGGCGTTCGGCTGGCCTTCCTTGCGGCTGGGGTGAATGTACATATCGGCCGCCTGCATATATTCGTGCACATTGTTTTGCCGGCCTTTAAACTGGACGATATCCTGCAAATTAAAATCGCTGATCATGGATTTGACATTGTCGACAAACTCCTCAAAACCGGCTTGCACAGAATTAGCGCCATCGCGATTTGTCGTTGGTCCAACCACCCAGAGCCGGATGCGTTTTTTCATCGGCTCGTCCAAACGGTATATCGCCTGGATGAGGGCATCGAGTCCCTTGGTGTAATTGACCGTGCCGACCGTGAGCAGAATTATTTTGTCCTGCGGCGCGTGAAGTTTTTCGCGCAACAGAACGCGCTTGCCTTCCGGCAATGGCTGAAAAATTTCATGGTCAACACCGTTGGGCAGGCGGATAATTTTTTCACGTCCCAAACCGGATCGAAAACAAAGGCTTTCCAGCACCTGAGAGGTGGAAACGACGGCATCGGCAAAATTATACAGTTTGAATTTGGCCGCGCCGCCTTTTCGGTTGAGCACGGCGATTGGATCATCGACCGTTTGATTGGTGATTTTGGTGATGATCGGCAACTGCACCCGGTGCGCCGCAATATTGACGCGCGGATGAAAACCGTGCGTGTGCACCAGATCAATCCGCCCGGCGTTTGTTCGAATAAATTGATTGAGATCGCGATAATACTTGACATTGCCAACGGTGGAATGCGGATCGCGCAGTTTGCGATGCACGACGATGCCGTCCATGTCATCCACACCAACGAGATTTTTTTCATGTGTGCCGGTGAGCACCGAAATATGCACGCCAAGTTTTTGCAGTTCTTTGGCCAGGCGATGACCCTGAAGCGCCGCGCCGGAAAATTCCGGGAGATAGACCCAGTGTGTCATTAAAATTCGCATGTTTCTCCCTTAGATATTTTTCAAGCAGGTTCGAAAAGAACGCCGCACGTGATAACGAAATACACATTTATAGAGATGATCGGATAGCTGAAACCATATGGAGCGGCACAGGCGGCCAATGGTTGATAACAGCGGCACAGTCACCGGATTGACAAACAGGTCGCGCACAAGATGTTTGATTTTGCGTTTCAAAGTCAGCTCGGGCGCATAAACGCCGTATCGGCTGGTGAGCACGGGTCGCAGCTCCGGCGCTTTGGCGTACCAGCGCGCCACCGCCAAACCGTACATGTCGCCTTTTTCGAAAAGGCCGTCGTAGCTCATCGGGTGATGATGCACCACCGCAATATCGCTGATGAACAAAAAGCGCACGCCGAGCCGGTTCAAGCGCGAGGCAAATTCCGTATCTTCGGCCGCGGGCAGGTCCGGATCAAATCCGCCGGTCATTGTACACAATTCGCGCGACAGCGAGGTGTTGGCGGTCCGGTAATCCTGCCACACCATTTCGGAAATCTGCTGCACATCATATTTGGTTTTTGTCTCGTGGATGCGGCTTTGCTCAAGTTCATCCAATTCATCGGACATACAAACGGCGCCGCAAATGCAGGATGACTGACCAAAATGATCGTGCCAGATCATGTGCTGCACCAGCGCATCGTTGTTCGGGATCGTATCGGAATCCAGAAATAAAATCCGCCGGCCAACGGATTTCTCCAGGCCGATATTGCGGGCCGCGCCGGCCGATTCGCCTGTGCCCTGAAAGACCTTTACGGTCAATTCTGTTTGTTTTATAAATTCATTTAAAAAATCCGGGGTTTCGTCCGTTGACCTATCATCTATGACAATCACCTCAAATCGGGATTTGGGGAACGATTGTCCTTCCAGCGCCGCCAGCACGCGCTTGAGCGTATCGCAGCGGTTGCGGCTGGGAATAATTACAGAGAATTCAATATAATTTTCGTTCATGTTCACTCTCACGCTGATTTCAGTTTTTGAATCATTCGTAGCTCGTGTTTCGAAAGTGCCTTGCTCAGTATCAGAAATAGGATGTAAATCGAACCGGCAAGAGTGATGGTGTAAAGTGGATTTAAATTGATGTTGAGTATCGCCGCCATTAAAATTGCGCCGAGCAACGGTTTCCACAGCAGACTCGACAGCGGCAGGTGGCAGATGAAACGGCGCACGCCGATCCATTCGACCAGCCAAAAGACGGCCGTGCCGGCGAGCATCGAGATGGCCGTGCCGAATGCGCCAAGCGTTGGAACAAGCAATAGTCCAAGAGCGATGCAAACAATTGCCGCGGCGGTGTTTGCCAGTAAATCCATTTTTTGTTGAAAGAAACTGACAAGCGTAAAAGCTAAAGTCGGCACCATGGCGAACGGCACGATCATCCAGATGAGCAGGCGCAGCACCGGCGCGGCGCCGAGACTGTCGCTGCCAAAAATCAACAGAGTGATCGGTTCGGCCAGCATGGTCACACCCGCCGCCACGGCGAGGGTGAGCATCAAACTGTATTTGACCGTGCCCGTCAACAGCGCGACGAATGTGTCGCGCTTGTCGGTCAATGTACGTGATGCCACCGGAAACATCGCCCCGCCGTAGGCAAGGGCGAACGAAATCGCCATGTCCACAAGTTTGTATGCGGCGCCAAACAATCCGGCTTGAACATCGCCGGCCATTCTGGAGAGAAGAATCATCGGCGCGGCCCAGAACAGGCTGTTGGTCAAGGCGGTCATCGAAAAGGTCGGCAGTTGTCTGCTGAAATATCGGAGCAGATTTTTATCCATCGACCAGTTCGGTCGCGCCAGACGCCGCGCGCTCCAAAAAGCAAAAAGCGCCGACAGACTTTTGCTCCCCACGATGACGGCCGCCATAGTGAACACATCCCCGTTCCACACCAACAGCCCAATGCCGGCCGTCACCTTGAAGAGATTTTCCGCCAATCGCGCCAGCGCAATGCTCGCCATCTGCTCGGCGGCGCTGAGTATCGCTTTGCTCCAGAAAAAAATCGATGCCGGGATCAAAGCGACGGCTAAAATAGCGGCAACCGCTTTTGCATCACCGGACGTTGCGGTGAACCCACTTGCGCCGAGCATCACCAGTGCGGCGGCGAGCGACAAAAGAAATCCCGCTGCCAGCGTCATCCCAAAGTAGGAGGCGGCTCTGCTGCGATCACGCGCCACATCGCGGACCACCACGGCGCTGAGGCCGAGCGTTGATACGGTGTGAAAAAAGGAGAATAACGCCAAACCATACGCCAGCGCGCCAAGAGCGGACAGCCCGAGAAACCGCGCCACCATCACCCAAAACAGGGCGCCGCCCAAACGGTTGATGAGTTCCGTAGCGGTGCGCGCCACTGTATTTTTAAGCAGAGATTGCGCGATGGTCATAACCTTCTCCACGTCGAATGATCGCTTCCGTGAGCGCCATTAGCGTCCACAGGATGAGCAGCAGGGAAAAATTTTCTTTATAACTTTTATCGGACAGCGACTCGAGCAGCATAGCAGCATAGCCGCCCATAAAGCCAATGGCGATGGCGCTGTAAAATTTGTCGGCACTTTTTATCGCTTTGGCAATGCGAAGCCCAAACGCGGCCAGCCACCAGATCACCGCGGAAAAACCAATGAGACCAATTTCCGCCATGTAGAGCAGATAGTTATTGTGCACCGCCGCTTTGTTGGTAAACGTATCCTCGCCAATCCAATACTCCGGCAGCATGGCGCCGTAATTGTTGATGCCGCAGCCGAAAAACGGAAAATCTTTAATAATGGCAAACGCCACTTTGGCCGTGGTGAAGCGCGTCCAAGTCGAGCCGTGATCATCCTCGGTGAGACGCAGCCAGATGATGTCACCATAGAGGATCATCAGCATCGCGACAAAAATCGCCGCGGCGCCAAGCAGCCACAGCGCGCGAAAATTGATGTGGCGGTGTTTCAGCATCAACGGCAGCATGACGAGAACGGAGAACACAAGCCCAATCCAGGCGCTGCGCGACAGGGTGTTGATGATCGCCAGCGTGCCGGCGATGGACACAAGCGCGGCCGCCAGTGTGAGCGTGCGATGGTGCCGCGTGAAGACCATCATATAGGCAATGGGCAAAATCAGCCCAAGATAACGGCCCAGATGATTGGCATTGCCCAGCGAACCACCGGAGCGAACAACATCGCCGCTCACGTCACCGGCAACGCCAAGCTTCAATCTGAGAAAAACATCGTTCATCATCGGATTGATATAAACGGCTGTGGCAATGATCACCTGCACGAGAAGCCCGGCAAACAGCGCCAGCAGGACAATTCGCATATCCGCTTCATTGCGTACATTATTGGCGATGAGCCAAAAAACGAGAATCACTTTGACGAAATTTGTTATATCAAAGAAACTCCACATCACGTCGGCGGCGTTGATCGTCGAGATTAAAAAGAACATCAACATGGCCAGCGACGGCAGTAACAGCACTGGAAAACTGCGCAACGCGCCGTTCTTTTTGGCATCAACGCTGCGCATCATCGTGATCAGCAACAGCAGAATCAGCGTCAATTCTACAAGGCCGACGGATAAACCATCCGCGCCGCCGGGACTGGGTTTTTCGATCAAATTGATATCAATATTCAACGGGAACACAAAAACCAGCAGCGCCAAAATTACGCGCCTGCGTTGCGGCAAAAAGAAAAATGTCACGCCGACCATAATCATCGCGACCAGCGCGCACGCCATTTTAAGCGGCATCGTCAATATCACACCTGCTGCAATAATGGCAAAACTCAGGATGCTGGAAACAGCAAAAAGTAAAGCGTGAAATTTTGACAAGTGAAATTGTTGAGTGATAGTTGACATATGTTTTTCAGTTTAACGGGTATTAAATTCTGGCTCGCGCCAAGGCAAAATTTTAATTTAAAAAAGGCAGTCATTTCGAGTTAAGGATTCGAAAAATCGAATTTCAATCCAAAAAACAAGTCATCGCGAGCAGGTCAACGTTTTTTGTTGACCTGCGTGGCGATCTCCAGGAAAAGGGATTGCTCATTTTTAGGAGATTGCCACACTCGCTCCGCTCGCTCGCAATGACTTAGATCATCCGCTTATATAATCCATCCGGAATATCCATTTTCCGTCGGTTCAGGGTCACACCGAGTAGATTCGCTTGCGCCGCGGTCAATTTTTGTTTCGCCCGTTGTGCGCTGTCCCAGCGGGTTTGTCCCGCTTTGACCACAAGCACAACGCCATCAACCGCTGACGCCAGACTGAGCGAGTCCGTATACTTGAGCACGGCCGGGGAGTTGAAAATCACGTAGCGGTACTCGCGTTTCCATTCTTTCACCAACGCGTGGAACAGATCACTGCCGAGCAGCTCAACCGGATTCATCGTCGTGACACCGGCCGTCAACACCTGCAAGCGGCTGTCGCGCACCGGGCGAACCGTCCGTCGCCAGTTTCTCCCATCCTCAACAACCTCGGCCAAGCCATTCTCAACGCGCAAACCAAAATAGCGATGGATGCTCGGTTCGTGCAAATTAGCATCGACCAACAAAATGCTGTCGCTGTTTTTCGCATAGGCAAAACGCGCATCAATCGAGTTGTTCCAATCGCTAAAGGCGTCCTGAGTGGTGGCACGTTTGCTATTTTTTGAAAAATCCGCGGTAAAGATCTGATCCGAATCGGCCATTTGAGTAAATTTTTTCGGCGACGCGGTCGAATTCATTTTTGCCAATCCATCGCCCATCAAAAACGCCAGGAACGTGGCAATGGTGGAGGAGCCTTCGCCCTGCGACGAATCCGCAATGGCGAGCGTATTGACGCGGCCGTGACTATTGGCGATGCGCACATGCTCCTTCAAGTCGTAAAAATCGCTGACGATCTCATTCGGCATGTCGAGCACAAACAAACCGGGCTTGACGCTCCTGGGCAGACGCAGCGCCACGTGCTCTTTTTCTTCAATGTCAGCTAACATATCGTGGACAAAACTCATAGTTTACTCCGTTAAATCACCGATAACAACTCGGCCAAATCAATGGCCTCAAACAAATCGTATTCCGTTTGGATAATGCGGCGTTTCGGCAGCGTTCTTTTCTTGTCAATTTTGGGGCGCGGCTTTGTTTTAGGTTGAGGCGCGGGGCTATCGGCCTGATTTTGTGTCGTTGCGTCAACACCCGGTTCGGCTTTTTTGACCGGCATTGCCGGCGCTCGCATAACATCGCCGTTATCGATCAGCGCTCTGATGATGCGCGCATGTACCTGAGGGATGCCGTTCTGAGCTGCGGTCTGCAGCGCATCATCACAAAGCTGATTGACCAGGCGCGGAATGCCGCCGGACATCTCGTGGATCGTGGTCAGCGCGTCATTGGAAAACAAACCGGCGTTCGCCGCGCCGGCGATGCGCAAACGGTGCTGAATATACGCCGCCGTTTCGGTCAAACTCATCCTCGACAGCGTCGCCTTGAAACTGATGCGCTGTTTGAGCTGCACCAGTTCAGCCTGATTCAATTTCTCTTCCAATTGCGGCTGGCCGCATAAAATGATCTGCACCAGTTTCCGATTCACCGTTTCGAGATTTGACAACTGGCGAATTTCCTCCAGCGCCTCGGTCGTCAAATTTTGCGCTTCATCGATGATGAGCAGCGGGATGCGGTTTTGCTCATACTCTTTGATGAAAAACGCATAGAGCTCCAACAGCACGTCGCTTTTGCTGTCGCTTTTGGGCGTAAAGCCAAAATCGCGGCAGATAAATTTGAGCAGATCGAGCGGCTCCATGGTGGTGTTGAACACCCAGGCGAAATTGACCTGATCGCGCATGCCGGTCAGCATGGTGCGCAGCAGCGTGCTTTTGCCCAGCCCCGGTTCGCCGATGAGCGCCGTAATGCCGCGTCTCCGCGTGATCGCGGCGGTCAACCGTTCGAGCGCTTTTTGATGCATGTCGCCGAGATACAAAAAACGCGGATCGGGTGTGGTGGCGAATGGCTCTGTTTTCAATTTGAATTTTTTGAGATACATGATCTCACCTCTACCTGGACATATAATTTGGAAATAGCCACAGAGACGCTGAGGTCACAGAGGTTGAAAGTTTGTACTTTTCGGGTTGAGCAGAAATCAATCTGATGACTGAATTCTCCGCGTCCTTTGTGCCTCTGTGGCAGAAATTAATTATGCCATCGACATATCGATTGACACAGCATTTAAGTTAGGTTGAAAAATATCTTCAATTTCGAGATTAAAAATTTCCGACACTTTTTCTTTAAAATTTTGCGATGGCTGGATTCGGCCGTTTTCCACCATGGACAAATAGGTTGAACTGCAGCCAAGCAAAATCGCCAGTTCGTATTGTTTGATGCCGCGTTCCCAGCGTTTAATTTTTAAAATATTTTTCAAAATAACCTCCACACATTTTTCCTTTCCGGTTCGAATCAACCGGAATTAATCTAAAGCCTTAAAGACGGTCTTTTTTTTCGAAACCGGTTGCAACTGAACGAATGCCTCGGGCCGCACATCCTGAATCGTTGCCAGGAGCGGCAGACCGAGACAGTTTTGCGCATCCTCTGCGGTGTGCACGGCGTGATCAAAATATTCGACAAAAAAAGCAACCGCGACCGAGACAACGGACCCGAGCAAAAGTCCAAGCGCGAGATAGAGTTTTTTATTCGGTTTGGACGCTTTGAATGGCGCCACGGCTTCTTCCAGCACGCGCGCCTGCACAAGATGCTCTTTTTTACGCGCCGCAGTAAAAGCCTGCTCTCGTTGTTCCACCAGCGCCGAGTGCACCTTTTTCAACTCGTCAATGCTGATGGTGTGCTTGCCGAGTTCGTACTCTTTGCGCGATAAATCAGCGATGGAATTTGACACTTGTGCGCGCGTGCGTTCGAGCTCGTTTTCCTGGGCCCGAATCGCCCGGACATCGGTTTCCTCAAGCCGGATGATCTCGGCGATTTCATGCTCGATTTTCGCAGTGGTGTTGGTGATATCCTGGGTGACCGCGATCATCTCGGGATGTTTGTCCGTATATTTTTGCGCCAGTTGGTTCTTTTTCAATTCGAGTTCAAGCGCGGTTTTGCGCAGTTCGTTCAGATATTCCATCTTGCTCAAGCTATTGCTCGATTCGGCCGGAATTGAAGTGACCGCACCGTTCGCGAGCTGAGATTTTATCACGCGCAGCCGCGATTCCTTGGCGATCCGCTCCGTGCGCACGCGGGTGATTTCCTGATCAAAATCCGCCAGCGTGGTAAAGAGAATTTGCGATTGTCTCTCCGGCGCAATCACGCGGGTTTTGCTTTTGTAGAGTTGACTTTTGTGTTCGAGCGAATCAATGCGCGCCTCGAGTTCGGCAATTTGCGTCGTGAGAAACTGCACCGCCGATTCATCTTTGGACAAACTCGGGCGTTGTCGCAGATATTGCCGCACCGCTTCGTTGACAATTTGGGCGGCGCGAAACGGATCGTTATCCTCATAACTGATCGTCAAAATGGAGGTGTCCTTTTCGCGCTCGACCTTCAGGTCCGCCGCCAGTCGAGCCACCGCCTGTTGATGCGCCATGTCGGGCGGCATGATGGAATCGGCCAATGCCAGATTTTTCACCACCGGTTCGATAATGCCGCGGGTTTTCAAAATCGCCAGCTCGGTCGCAATGACATCGTAAGGAACCCGATTGATGGTCGGATTCGTCGCTTTTTCATAATCATCCTGATAGCTGACGAAAAGGCGCGCCGACGCATTGTACACGGGCGGCATCACAAACGTCGCCAGCGTCACCGCGCCAACAATGGCGACAAAGGCAAAGACGACGAGCTTGAAGCGCCGCGCCAAAATGCTCATAAAACTCTGCGGTGACATGGGGCTATCCAAATGACTGTACTGAATCACAACAACTCCTACCGAATGGCATTGTAATATTGAAACCGCGTTGCCAAATCGAGCGGCGGTACAACAACTTTGTAAATTTGCGACGCAAAGGTTTCGAGATCGGCAATAAACGTTCTCGGCACATAAACCAAATCATAAGGCTGAATGGGCACATCATTGTCCAACACCGATTCGAGACTCCTCGGCATCAGGTTGATGCGTTCGGCGGTCAGATTCATCTGTTCATTGCCGCGCACCAGAATGATGCTGTTCATTTTAGCCGAGCTCAGCGGCCCGCCCGCTGTGGTGATTGCGCGCAAGAGCGACATTCCCTTGGTGATGTCATAACTTCCGGGATGCATCACCTCACCCATCACATACACACACTGGCCGCCAAACTCGCGCACAATCACCGTGGCCTCGGGATTCACCAAAATCTCGCTGTAACTCTCCGTGATGATGCTGTCAAGCTCACTGACCGGCATGCCGACGACATCGACATCGCCAATGCGTTGCAGCGAGATTTTGCCGTCGGGGCGAACCGCGACGATTTCATTGTATTCATTATTGTTGAAAAATTTAATCTCGACGACATCGCCAAAACCGAGGCGGTATTCCAGGGCCGATGTTGAATTTTTCGCTTCCGGTGTTCGTGTGATACTCATCGGAATCTCAACTTTGGATGTCGACGGACTCATGTCGTTCAAATTCGGATTGATAGCGCACGAGAGAACAATCGTCATTAGCGAAAAAAGTATATGCAGTGTGTGTCTCATCGTCTGTTCAATCCTTTAGAAAAAATTATTTAGTAAATTTTTTAAAATTTTTTGTTGGCGAGTTGTAGTACACCTTGATGGTGTACTACAACGTTAATCCGCCTATTTCATCAATGCCATTTTGCGCGTTTCGCGGAAACCGTTCACGTTAATCGTGTAGAAATAGAGTCCGCTGGGAGCTTTATAGCCGCTGTTATCCAAACCGTCCCATTCGATGCTGTACAATCCGGCGCTGCGATCTTCATTCACCAGTTCGCGAACCATCTGACCGACAAGATTATAAATCGCCAGAGTGACTTTGCCATCGTCTTTCAAGCTAAAGGTGATGGTCGTCGTCGGATTGAACGGATTCGGGTAATTCTGATTCAGCGAATATTCATCCGGCGCCGCCAGCGTTTCGACGCGTTTGGGACCGTAAAAGCGCATGGCACCGTCAGTGGCCACATCCGCAATCCAGTAGAAATAAACCTTGTCTTCTTCGTCGATCAGCTCTTCCCATTTGTAATCGTTGCGGGTTTCCGAATTTAACGCGCCTTTAATCAACTCTTTGGTGACGCGTTTTTTCTGCCCGGTTGGCGATTCACTTTTGTAGACATGGAAGCCGAGGTTTTCTGTTTCCGTCTGCGTGGTCCATTCCAGCACAATGCGCCCCGGAAAACTGCTGACGCTAAAGCTGGACAATTCAACCGGATTGGTTTTGCCGGTCAAAAACGTGGTCACCTGAAAAGCCGGGAAATCATAGTTCTCAAACTCGTCGCCGGCTTTTACCTGATAGAGATCAGAATTGCCATAGCTGTCCTCCACGCTGGTGATCACATCCGTGTCCCAGGCGCGCAAATAGACGAAACGTCCGGGCGCAATGGAGGAATGCGAAAACAGCTTGTCGAACCGACCATCCGCATAACCGGCGAGATAGCCATTGCCAACGTAGGTGTCACGGATGAATTCGTCATCGCCGGTTGGCGCACCGAGTTTGGTCGTTTCCGCGCTCGGTTCATCAATTTTGCCGTCCGGGCCGGCCCACATAAGCTGAACCAAATTACCTTCTGCCGAAAATTGACCGTCTTTCAGGTAGGTGATGCCGTCGATACAACTGGCATTCAAGTCGCCGGCCAGAACATTGGCGGCGAAAAGCATTGTAAATCCTAATATTAAAATCGTAACCTTCATGTTATTGTCCTCCAAGGGAATTGGTTATTCGGCCATCGGGTTCGGAAAAGTCCACATTTTTTTCTCATTATCGCCTTTGATCCAGATGATGTATCCCTCACCCGGCTGAAACGCAATCGTCGTTTGATTTTTGCCGGTTTCATCCATCCAGGTGCCGTTCAAATCCGGCACGCCATCGACGACCCAGGCGCGTTCGTAGCTGTCGCCAGTCCAGGCGCTGATCACATCCGCTTCGCCGCTGCCGACGCCGCCTTTCATCACGCCGTCTTCATAGAGTTCGGTTTTGCTCAATTCAACGGGAACCGGATAGCAGCAACCGACAAAGTTATAGCCCTTTTTCAACTCATAGATGCGTTCGGGTTGTTGCGGCACGCGGCCGGTAACGGTCAAATCAATCTCCGGGTGGCCGTCCTGGATGACGACCCAGAAGGAATTTTTCGAATCGATCTCCATCATTGATTCCAGTCCGGTAGCCGCGTTGATCCATTCGCCGTCATAGTCGGCAGCCGGGCCTTCGTACAACCAGGCGACCTGATACTCTTCGCCATTCCACACCCGCACCTGATCAGCCATGGATGAATTTTCGCCGCCGGTCAATTGATCCGCAATGGTGGATTTGATTAATGGATCAGCCGGGATCAGCGGCAACGAGACGAGATTCAGGCCAACGCTCAGAGCAACATTGTACGCACCGACGGTCGGGAAATCAAACTGGGCATGACTGCCGCTTTTGGCGCGAACCGTATAGTACGTTTCCAATTCATTATTGGTAAAATGCAGCGCGTCGACAAACTCGGTTTTCCCGGCGGCTATCGTAGCGATGGGTGATGTCGGCGCAAAATCGGGATCGTGACCACGAAAAATTTCATACTCGTCCACGTTCGACAGCGGCGTCCACATCAACTTTATGGCCTGCTGCTCCTTCAAAGCAACCAGCATAGGCCCGCCAACCGTGGCGCTCACTTCGGCGGACGGCGCACTGACGTTGCCGGAATAATCATAGGCCTTGACCGCAAAATAATATTCCTGGCCTTCTTCCAGATCGTTCACCACATAGGTATTGTTGTGTTTTACGTCGATCTCTTCCGTGTATTGGCCGGGCTCAACGCCGTACGATATAATATAGCCGGCCAGATCAGGTTCCTCATTCGGCGCCCATGTGGCGATCAGACTGCCGGCCGAAGCCGCGCTGGTCAGAAGAAACAGTCCAACAGCAAGCGCACTAGCTACACGCATCCACTCTGCGCGGCCATACGTACATTTTGGTTTTGTGATGTTTTTCATAAGGCTCACCTCCAATCGGTGCTTGAATTGTTATCGTGCCGCTTTTTCGGCTTTTTTGGGGGGAAGAAATCAGGTGAGCAAAAAGAGTCAACCATTTTCCTTCCAAGCGACTCAACGCAACTATTCGAGATGACGGGCGAGTCAATATAGTTGCGATTTCGTCATTTTTCTAAACCTGTTAAAGCAGCATCTGTGCCAGATTTGAAAATTCACGACGCGAACATGTCTCAGTGAAAAACAGACAAAAACAGCAGCAGCCTTAAAAGCTGTTTTTAAATGCGTTAACCACTGTTTCATTTTGACAAAAAATTAGAGAAAAAAATAGACTGGGCAAAAAATTGTAAGCGAGCTGATGTAATACTGTTGACTTGTCCACCCACGACCACAAACGAATCCCACGATATGGACAACAACGTCCGGCAATTTCAACTTTTCAAAACGAATCGATAAAGCGATTTTTAAAACAGGTGTGGACAGGATGTACAAGGTAAAAGGTCAACCGTAAAATGCGAGAGGTAAACGGTTCAAGATTGCTAAAAAAGGCGGACATGCAGAAACGGCAAGAAAACCTCGAGGAGCGATGTGTGTTTGGTTAAGCGGAGAACAGCCGGTTAAATCATCAATTAAACATTGACACCACGGCGCAGATTTTCTATATTCAACTACTGCTTGGATACCACGAGTATTCCAGGCGACTCAGAGCTACCAGCCGAGATGACTTGGGCGAGTCAAGCTGGTAGCTTGTTTTATTTTAGAGCGCCGCGATGTCATAAAGGGGCCGACTGATGAGCCGGTTTGTAGCCCGGGCGATGGCGCTGGTTTCGGCATTGGTCATCGGTTTATAGGCCTGATAAATCACCCCGAGTTCCGCCGCCATCTTGCGGATTTTTGCATTCACATCTTCGGTGATCAAAATCACCGGCAGCCGCGGCCGGATTCGCCGAATGACCGGCAGAATATCCACAGCTATAATCCCGGTTAAATCCACATCCAGAATGAGCAGATCAATATCATTGTCCAGAATTTCAAGAAGAATGTTCACACCCCGCTGCACCTGGCGAACCGAATAATCCGGACCATCAAGTTCGGCACGCAGATGATTGAAAATCTCGACGTCGACTGTTCCGATAATAATTGTTTTTTTCATAACACGTCACCTCTTCAATCCCACAGAACACAAATTTATCGGCAAAAGGACAAGGACTGTGCCAGGAAATTTGGTATTCAACCGGAAAATTTAGTTTGATTTTACAGGGTTTATCAACAGTTCATCAGCTTTAAATTTTTACTGTGTCACAAAAGTCGCAACAGATTTTGTCATTTGACATTTAAAAGCTGTTTTTATTGAATTAGAAAAGGTGAGGTTTGGGTGACGGGATGTCCGGTTGTATGGGCAGAATGTGCACGACGATTTATATCACAAGCCGAATTCCGGGATAGTCGCATCACTGATAACACATGCGCTCCCGGAATCCGGCTTGTAATCTCTGTCCGGCCTATTTTTCCCGGATATTGATATCCAGCGATTCCAACATTCGGTAAATGGACTTGCGATTCAGGTTGGCTTCTTGCGCCACCTTGCTGATGTTGTTGTTATGTTTTTCGAGCAGGGATTCAAGATACTGGCGCTCGAACGATTTGATGACGCGATCTTTTGCGGCTTTAAAATCGACATCCTCGCTCGCATCAAGAAAAACGCGTTTGTGCGACGGGCGGATCGGCTCCGGCAAATCCTCCGGGCGAATGATTTCTTTCGTAGCCACGGCCACCGCGCTTTCGATGGCATTCTGCAATTGCCGGATGTTTCCCGGCCAGTCATACTCTTGCAGAATGACCAGCGCGTCCGGCGAAATTTTTTCAACCTCCACCAAACCGACGCTGCGGAATTTTTTCAGAAAATGATACGCCAGCACCGGGATATCTTCCTTGCGCGCTTTGAGCGGCGGAATGTGAACGTGCACCACATTGAGGCGGAAATAGAGATCCTCGCGCAACTTGTCCTGTTCGATCAACTTGATCGGATCCTTGTTCGTCGCGCTGATAATCCGCACATCAATATCCCGCTCCCGCACGCTGCCCAGACGGCGCACCTTGCGCTCCTGCAAAACGCGCAGTAATTTGGGCTGGGTTTGCATCGGCACTTCACCGATCTCATCGAGGAAAATAGTGCCTTTATTGGCCGCCTCAAAAAGGCCGGCCTTGTCGGTTGTGGCGCTGGTGAATGCGCCCTTCACGTGGCCGAACAGCTCGCCTTCGAGCAGACTCTCCGGCAACGCACTAACGACAACCGGCACAAAAGATTCGTCGGCGCGTTTGCTGTAATGATGAATCCCGCGCGCGATGACTTCTTTGCCCGTGCCCGTATCGCCGGTGATCATCACGTTGGCGTTGGTCTGCGCCACGCGTTTCACCTGATCAAACAAATCGAGCATAATCTGGCTGGATCCAACCGCGCCGTAAAAACTTGTTTTTTCATCCAAATCCAACTGGCTTTTCAATAACTGATTTTCCCGCTGAATTTTGGCAAATCGAAAGGCGCGTTCCACCGGCGTCAAAATATCGTGGTGCGTCTGCACCACTTTGGGGATGAAATCAAAAGCGCCTTTTTTAAAAGCTTCTCGCGTCACCGAGACATCGCCATGTGCCGTATAGAGGATGACGACGGCTTCGGGATCAATGTCCTTGGCCTGCTCCAGCACAAGAATGCCGGAATGTTCTTCCTCCATTTTAAGATCGGTAATGACCACCAGAGGCCGTTCCTTTTTCATCAGCGCCAGACCAGCAACTGAGCTGTTGGCGGTGATGCAGCTAAATCCGGAGCGTTTCAACAACTCACCAATGGATTTTAGAATCTGCTCTTCATCATCAATAATTAAAATTTTGTTTTCAGTATCAGTGCTGTCCTTCATGCCCTAATCCTTGCTCTAATTCAACTGCGCGATTGGTAAAACAACTTGTACGGTCGTACCGGCTTTTTCCCGGCTCGACAACTCGATGCCGCCATCGTGACTTGAGACAACCGCAAAACAGACGCTCAGTCCCAAGCCATGCTGCCGCTTTTTGGTGGTGTAAAACGGTTCAAACGCGCGCGCCACCTGATCGGGTGTCATGCCCGGGCCGTTATCCTGTATTTTTATGTTGATGAAATCCGGAAACATCTCATCCACTTTTGCCGTGATGGTTATTCGGCCGCCGTTCGGCATAGCCTCGACAGAATTTTTGCAGATATTCACAATGCACTGTTCGAGGGTTATATCGTCGCCGAGAATTCTCGGCAAAGGCTCGTCAACATCAACCTTGAATTGAATTTTGTGCTGCGAATCGACCAGTCTCATCAGATGCAGCGCGTTTTGCAAAACGTCACTCATTTGAACGAGTTTTTTGTCCGCGCCGTGTCCGTTGCTGAAAGCGGTCAGGCCGATGGTGATTAAAGACACAGCGTAAAGCTGCTCCTGAATACTCTCGAGTTCTCGGCGCAGCGACGCTGTGTCCATATCGCCGTTGTCATGCATCAAAAGACCGCCGATACGATTGAGCACGGCGGCAATCGGACTGTTCATTTTATGGCCGATGTGCGAGGCGATGTGCGAAATCATCTGCATCCGGTCGCGCAAGTCGCGCTGCGCTTCAAGCCGTGTGCGCGCGGTAACATCTCTGATTGTTAAAACAAAACCGCTCACGCGTCCATGATCAACAAACGGCGCGCCGGCAAATGACAAGACCATATTGACGCCGCGCCGAAGCCGTTCAAAAACGCGACTGCTGGAGATGCCGTGTTCGAGCGCATCCGTGCACATGCGTTTCAGGTCCCGGTTCCAAAACGGTCCCACTATGTGTTGCAGCGAACGGCCGCTATCAACCTGGCCGAGGCCCTTGCGAACGAACAAGGCGCCGGTTGAACGGACAAGC
>CAYSNA010000062.1:0-17325 GCA_964432185.1 uncultured Cytophagia bacterium | reverse complement strand
AAATTTGGGAAGAAAAAAGTCGATAATCTGTTCATCGTCACGCCCCAATCCTGTCAGGGCTCAAGACCCTGACAGGGCAAAATCTGCAAAAATCGATTTCTCTCATAATCAAGGATCATGTGACTATTTTCGAATACAAAACCAAACGGGTCATCAAACCGGTTTACAAATATCCGGCAATTCTCTTTTTTATTGTATTGATTTTTCTGCTGCAGAAGCCGCTCCTCATTGCGCTGGCCGAAGGACTTGACATGCCGCGCAGTTCGCAAAAATGCGACGCGATTGTGGTTGAAGGCGGCCCGGCGTTTTCCGAATATTTTATCACCCAGGCGCTCACGGCGTACACATCCGGCCAGGCTGATAAAATTATTCTGGTTCTTCACACCTACGATTTAGAGCCGACGATTTTCGGTATTCGCAACTACCGTTCATATGTTGAAGCAGCATTTGATTCGCTCGGCATTCCAAACACGGATTATCATCTTTATATGTTTGATGTGCCGGATCCATACACCTACAACTCTGCCGTCGCGCTGGCGGATACCCTCACGGATATCAAAAGTCTCCTGGTGTTCAACGACAATTTTCACATGCGCCGAAGTTACCTCACCTTTAAAAAAATATTCGAGGCAAAAAATATTCAGGTGTATCCCTTCACGTTTGATATTTATCTCAACTCGCGTAACTGGTGGAGTTCCGGCAACGGCTGGCGGCGCATCGTGACCGAGTACACTAAATTGGCGTTTTATTGGCTGAATGGTTACATCTAACGGATAACGATTATGAAGATTTTCGGACTCTCCCTCACCACCTGGATTTTTATCGGGCTGTTCCTTGGCATTTTTGCCGGCCTTTTGTTTGGCGAGGCCATTGTACCGATTGCTGATCCGATGGCGCACGTTTTTTTGCGCTTGTTGCGCATGACTATCATACCGCTCATCATTTTTTCAATTTTGTCCGGTGTGCTGTCCATTGGCTCGGGAAAAGGACTCGGCCGCCTTGGTATTAAAACGTTTGCCTATTATACAGTCTCGTCGCTCCTGGCCATCTTGACCGGCCAGATTCTCGTCAATGTTTTCAAGCCGGGCGTCGGCGCATCGATCAATCTGGATAACAATGTCGAAGAGGTGGCCGCTGCCGGTCAAAGTATTTCCGACTTGCTGTTGCGCATCATCCCGACGAATATTTTTAACTCGCTTTCCACCGGCGATGTCCTGCCGATTATTTTCTTTTGCATTCTGTTCGCCTATTTTATTTTGCAGATCAAAGAGCCGTATCGCACATCATTGTCAACGTTCATCGAAGGCGCCTTTCGCGTGATGATGAAAATGGTGCATTTTGTCATCTGGTTTGCGCCGATTGGCATTTTTGGCATCAACGCAAAAATTGTCGGAACCACGGGGCTGGAGGCGTTCAAGAGTCTCGGCTTTTATTTTATCATTGTCCTCGTCGGGCTTTTTTGGCATGTGCTGGTCACTCTGCCGGTCATGCTCCGGTTTATCGCGCGCGTGAATCCGATCAAACATTACAAGGGAATGATCCCGGCGATCCTCACTGCTTTTTCGACCAGCTCATCGATGGCGGCGCTGCCGTTAACCATCGAGTCCGTCACGACACGATCGCGGGTTTCGGACAAGATCGCCAGTTTTACACTTCCAATCGGCGCCACCGTGAATATGGATGGCACGGCATTGTACGAATGCGTCGCCGCGATTTTTATCGCCCAGCTCTACGGCATCGAATTGACTGTGCTGGAACAGGGCATTGTTGTGCTGACCTCCCTGCTCGCGTCCATTGGCGCCGCCGCCGTGCCCATGGCCGGGCTGGTGATGTTGACCATCATTTTGAATGCCATTGGTTTGCCGCTGGAAGGCGTTGGCGTGGTCATGGCGGTGGATCGAGTTCTCGATATGTTCCGTACGACCACGAACGTCATCAGCGATTCCTGCGGCGCCGTGATCATTGCCCGCTCGGAAGGTGAAACGCTCGATCGTATGGGCGAACCGGCGGATGTTGAGGATTAAAAAAGTGAGGGCTTTTTCTGCCGTACGTTACTAAAATCACATTATATCTCCCCCCTCAGACCTTGGCGCATCATCACATTTTCTCGTCATTTTCCCACAGGAGACAGATTTTTTTCATTTAAACCGATTCAACTCAAAACTGAACCGTGTTTATTTTATGCAAATTGTTTCGCTTTGTACTACAATTTGCTACATTTGAACACGTTGAAAAAGGAGTCAAAATGTCAACTTTTCAAAAGAATATATTGTGCATCGGCGCCGGATATGTTGGCGGGCCAACCATGGCGGTGATTGCGGCGCAATGTCCACAGTACAAGGTGACGATCGTCGATATAAACGCGGATCGCATTAATGCGTGGCAATCGGATAATCTGCCGATTTACGAACCCGGTTTGCTGGATGTGGTCAAAAAAGCGCGTGGCCGCAACCTGTTTTTCTCCACCGAAATTGAAGGGCATATCAAAGACGCTGATATTATTTTTGTCTCGGTCAACACGCCGACAAAAACTTTTGGCGAGGGCGCCGGAAAAAGCGCGGATCTGCAGTACTGGGAAAAAACCGCGCGCGCCATTTTGAAAGCTTCCGACTCGGACAAAATTATTGTCGAGAAGAGCACCTTGCCGGTGCGCACGGCGGCCGCGTTGGAGCGCATTCTGCACCCGAACGACAAGGGCATCCATTTTGATATCATTTCGAATCCGGAATTTCTCGCGGAAGGGACGGCGATCAAGGATCTGCTCGAACCGGATCGCGTTCTTATCGGTTCGCGCGAAACCGGAAGCGGTCTCAAGGCGCGGCAGGAAATCGTCGATATTTACGCCAACTGGGTGCCGAAGGATCGCATCATCACCAGCAACATCTGGAGTTCCGAGCTCTCCAAACTCGTCGCCAACGCTTTTCTGGCGCAGCGTATTTCATCCATCAACAGCATTTCGGCCTTGTGCGAAAAAACCGAGGCCAGCATTTCCGAAGTCTCGTACGCCATCGGTCGCGACAGCCGCATTGCGCCGAAATTCCTCAACGCCAGTGTTGGATTTGGCGGCAGTTGCTTCAAAAAAGATATTCTGAATCTCGTGTACATTGCCGAGTCGTACGGGCTGTACGAAGTCGCGGCGTACTGGGAGCAAGTCGTCAAGATGAACGAGTATCAGGAACGACGTTTTGTGCAAAACATGCTGCGGGCGCAGTTCAACACCGTGGCCGGCAAGCGCATTGCGCTGTTTGGTTTTGCGTTCAAAGCCGATACGGGCGATACGCGCGAATCACCGGCGATCACCATCGCCCGCCACCTTTATGAGGAACATGCGGATATTATCATTACCGATCCGCAGGCGCTGGAGAATGCAAAAATTGATCTGGCCGACATCGTCGATCACGTCACCTTTGAGCCCGATCCGTACAAAGCGGCACACGGCGCGCACGCCATCGCCATCATGACGGAATGGAATGAGTATAAAAATCTGGATTACAAACGGCTGTATGACTCGATGCAAAAGCCGGCTTTTCTCTTCGACGGCCGCAATATAACCGATCGAAAAAAATTGCACGAACTGGGCTTTAATGTCTACAGCATTGGACATCCGCCATTAACCCATTTTGAAGAGCAATGACAGAACGACTCGAACAGCAAATCGCTTTTATTCTGGAAATTGACAAACTCAAAAGCATCATCCGCCGAACCTATCTGCTGGATGAGTCACGCCTTGAAAACACGGCCGAGCACAGTTGGCATGTCGCCCTGGCCGTGGTGCTTTTGGCCGAATATGCGCCGCAGAAAATCGACGCTGCCCGCGCCTGCAAAATGATGCTCTTCCACGACATCATCGAGATTGATGCCGGCGACACCTTCTTATATGATGAAAGCGGCAACGAGGACAAGGCCGAACGCGAACAGACGGCGGCAGACCGGCTGTTCCGTTTATTGCCGCCGGATCAAGCCGCCGACATACGCGCCTTGTGGGATGAATTTGAGGCGCGTGAAACAATCGAAGCGAAATTCGCCCGCGGCCTCGACCGCCTCATGCCCCTGATGCACAACTATTACACCAAAGGTTCCACCTGGAAAGTGCACAAGGTCACCTCCGATATGGTCTTCAAACAAAACGCCATTATTCAAGACGCCTCCCCGGAATTGTGGGAGTTTGCACAGTTTTTAATTCGCGATGCGATTGACAAGGGATATTTGAAAAAATGATCAGAGCCGTCGATCACATCAACATTGTCGTTTCCAATCTCCAGCGCTCGGTCGATTTTTACACCACACTTTTGGGTTTTCATGTTCTCCGGCAGGCTCATCTTGAAGGTGAATGGATTGAAAAGATCGTTGGTTTAAAAGAGGTGGCTGCGGATGTGGTTTACATTGTCGCGCCGGATGGTGAACCGAGAATCGAATTGCTCTGTTACACTTCGCCGCGAGGCGTGGCGCTGCCGCTCAATTCACTGCCCAACACTTTGGGGCTACGACACATTGCTTTTCGGGTCAATAACATTCAGGCGCTGTATTCAAGGTTGAAAGAAGCGAACGTGCGCCTGTTTGGCGAGCCCGTTACCGTACCGACCGGCGTGATCAAACATGATGCCGGACAAAAAACCCTGCTTTACTTTAGCGATCCGGACGGCGTTATTCTTGAGCTGGCCGAATACACATGAAAATTCTCTTTTTACAACCGCCCATTGAGGATTTTTACACGACCCCCATTCGACTCTATCCGCTCGGATTGGCGTATGCGGCAGCCACCGCCCGCCATCTGGGATACGAGGTTGAAATTCTCGACTGCCTGAATCCTCCCAAAAAACGACAAATGCCGGTGCCGCAGGATTTTTCGTACCTCGTTGACTATTTTACAAACAATCCCTATCTGTTCAAACATTATTACCGTTTTGGCTTAACGGATGAGCACATTTTACATCGTATCCGTGAATCTCAGCCGGACCTTATCGGCATCTCGTCGCAGTTTACCGCCTATTTTTCCAGCGTCGCAAAATTATCGAGATTGATCAAGCAGCATTTTGACATTCCTATTTTTATTGGCGGGAATCACGCTTCTGCCTTTCCGGAAGACATCAAACAGCACTACCCGGAGATTGATATTGTCCTTGCTGGATCCGCGGAAATATGTCTGCCGGCTTTTTTAAAAGAGCAACACAACAATAAAATTGAACAAAATAGCATTGATTGGAAATATTTACGACCGGCGCATGAGTTACTTAAATCAGAAGATTATACGATGGGGAAAAAGCCGTACGTGTCGCTGGCAGCGAGTCGCGGGTGCCCTTATAATTGCGAATTTTGCAGCGTGCACGCTATGTTTGGCCGGCGCATCGTCTATCGCGATGTGAATGATGTCATCGACGAAATGCGACACAATTACCGATCCAAGAATGTTCGCATTTTTAATTTTGAGGATGACAATCTGTCGTTCAACAAAACGTGGTTCAGACAGTTTCTCCGTGATGTTATCGCTGATCCCATCTTGCACGGCATTGAAATCACGGCGCTCAACGGCATCTGTTACCCAACGCTGGACGACGAATTGCTCGAGTTGATGTTTGCAGCCGGATTTCGGCAGTTGCACTTGTCATTCGTAACGCATGACGAAACGTTGCGCTATTATTTAAAACGTCCCGGCGCGAAAAGTGATCTGGAGCAGATTGTTAAAAAGGGACAGGCGCTCGGCTTTTTTTTAACCGTCTATGTGATCATCGGCTTGCCGGGGCAGACCTATGCTGAAGTAAAAAAGAGCATTGACTATCTGCTCGATCTGGATGTGCTCGTCGGGCCGTCAGTTTTTTATATCCCGGCGGCGAGCGAGATGTACGAGCAACTTGACATTACCACATCTCTTCGCAACAATTGGAATTTGTACCGCTCATCCGCGTTTGCGGTTGAGACGGAACATTTGAATCGATCGCACCTTGTGGAGCTTTTTTCGTACACAAGAGAGCAAAACCTTTTACGAAAAACGGAGAAAACAACATGAAAGTCGCCATTGAAGATATACGCATCAAAGAAAGGCTGCGAATGGATGAAGGCGATTTGCAGGCGCTGGCGCAATCCATCGAAAAGATCGGCCTCATCCAGCCGATTATCATTTCTGAAGAATATGAATTATTGAGCGGCTATCGCCGTTTGCATGCCTGCAAAATGCTGGGATGGGAAACGATCGAAGTCAAGCTTGTAACCGTTGGCGATGACGAGCTCAAGCGGCTGGATTGGGAGTATCACGAAAATCTGGGCCGAAAGGATTTGACGCCGGAAGAGCAACAGGCTTATGTCGCGAAACGCGAATCCATGCTGCACCCCACACCCATGAGTTTCTGGAACAAGGTTAAAGTGTTCTTTGCAAAAATATTATCTATTTTTAAAAGAAAAAAATAATGCCCAAAAACGCCAAGGGCTGCAACGATTAATCGTTGCAGCCCTTGGTTAAATTGTCTACAGGTGTTGAAAACAAAGCTGGACTTGACTATTTCATAAAAATTGTCTGATTCCGATCCGGCCCGACCGAGATGATGCCGATCTTGACGCCGGTCAATTCGCTCAATCGATTCAAATAACGTTGTGCCTTTTCCGGCAAATCATCCCATGATTTAGCGCCTGATGTTGACGATTTCCATCCGGGGTGCGATTCCAAAATCGGTTTGGCGCCAAGTTGAGCTTTAATATCCGCAGGATAATGAGCAAAGGTCTTGCCGTTATAGTCATAACCAGTACAAATTTTAATCTCGTCGAGCGTGTCCAGCACATCCAGCTTGGTGATGACGAGCGACGTCAGACCATTGACGCGAACGGCGTTCTCAACAACAACCGCATCAAACCAGCCGCAACGACGCGGCCGACCGGTTGTGGCGCCAAATTCACCACCGAGTTGGCGGATGTGTTCGCTAAAGGCCTCATCAAATTCCGTTGGAAACGGCCCCATCCCGACGCGTGTAGTATAAGCCTTCACAATGCCAAAGATCTCGTCCAGTCTCGTTGGGCCAATACCAACGCCGATGCACGCCCCGCCGGCAACGGGATTGGATGAGGTGACAAACGGATAAGTGCCGTAATCCACATCCAGCATCGTCCCTTGCGCGCCTTCAAGCAGAATCTCCTTGCCCTCTTTGATGGCCTTGTCAATATAAACTGAAGTGTCGGTAATATAGTCACCCACAGTAGCAGCAAACGTCCCGCAAAGGTCGAGAATGTCGTTCGCATCCATGGGCTCACACTGGTAAATGGACTTTAGGGTTCGGTTGTGCGCGGCGAGCGTATCGTTAATCCGTTCAGCCAGCACCTCTTTGTCCAGAACATCACAGGTTCGCACGCCAATGCGCCCGACTTTGTCCATATAGGCCGGGCCAATACCGCGACCGGTGGTACCAATTTTTTTAACTCCCTGTTGTTCTTCATTGGCCCCATCAAGGCAGCGATGGTACGGCAAAATAAGATGGGCGCGGTCGCTGATCAACAGGCGGCCCGTAGTGTCGATGCCCTGTGATTGCACAAAGGCCAGCTCTTCCATAAAAACTTTGGGATCGATGACCACACCGTTGCCGATCACACACGTTGTATGCGGCCACAGAATACCGGAAGGAATCTGATGTAAAACAATCTCTTTACCGTTTACAACCACCGTATGACCGGCGTTCGGACCACCCTGGTAACGAGCGACAACATCAACCTTTTCCCTCATCACCCCATTGTGCGCCAACAATGACAGAAACAGCCATATTGTACTCCTTTACACATAAAAGCTCCGAGCCTGAACACGGCCCGGAGCTGCAGATACTTTACGCGCTGTGTTAAATCTTTGTTAAAAATCGTTTATCGCATCGTCAACAGTGTCGTACAGTTTAATCACCTTGGTCAGTTTGGTGATCGTCAACAAGTTTTGGATTTTTTCCGTCGCGGCGGCGACTTTGAGTTCACCGCCGGAATTTTTCACCGTCGTCAGAGCGCTAATGAGAATCCCAAGGCCGGAGCTGTTCATCCAGTTGACCTGGGACAGATCTGCAACAATTTTGGTGAGACCACTTTCAACAAACTCGTGCAGTTTATCGTTTACCTTGGTGGCGTCGGGGCCGCCAATTATTTTTCCGGATAATTCAAGTATTTGAATTCCGTCGTGCTCGCGCTGCTGAATGTCCATGATATTCCCCGTTTTTATATGGTTTACCGAGATTTACGTAATATAGCGCTTTTGCTTCTTTTGGCATCGCCACTTCTCTCCTGCCATTCCAGCACAATCGGGCTGGCGACAAACAGGGAAGAATAGGTTCCGATGACGATACCGACAATCAGGGCGAACGAAAAATTATGAATGACCTCGCCGCCAAAGATATAGAGCACGACCACCACGATCAACGTCGTAAAAGAGGTGATGACGGTACGGCTCAGCGTTTGGTTCAGGCTGATATTGACAAGATTCTGAAACGTTTCTCGCCGCAGCACTTTGAGGTTTTCACGAATTCTATCGAAAACGACAATAGTATCATTCAAAGAGTAACCCACGATGGTTAAAAATGCCGCAACGACAGCGAGCGAAATTTCAAGGTTCAGCAACGAGAAAATGCCGAGGGTTATGACAACATCATGAAAAAGCGCGATTACAGCGCCGGCGGCGAACTTGAATTCGAATCGCCAACTGATGTAAATTAAAATGCCGAGCAGGGAAATCAAAATAGCCATAATGGCCGCTCGTCCGAGTTCGCCACCAATTTTGGGACCAACTTCAAGAACCGAACGGATTTCGTAAGGATTATCAGGAAAATCCTTGCTCAGTTCAGCCTCAATTACCGCACCGGCTTCAGTACCTTCTTCCATTTGCTCAACGCGGATGATAAAGTCGTTCTCGTTATTAAGGCCAATTTGTTTGATTTCAGCATCACCAAAACCAATGTCACTCAACGCCTCGCGGAGCTGACTGGCGGTCATATCTTTTTCAAATGCGAGGTCAAGAGAAGTTCCACCCGAAAAATCAATACCCAGGCTCGGGCCGCCGTGAATGATCAATGAGATCACGCTGAGAACTATTAATGCGCCGGAAATTATATATCCTACTTTACGTTTTCCAACAAAATCGATTTTTGTATTTTGAAAAAACTGCATTCTCTGTTTATCTCCTCAGAAAAATCAGTTAGAATTAAATGCTCAATTTTTTAACGGCCGTCCGTGAGGTCACGATATCAAAGACCAAGCGAGTGACGACAATGGCTGTAAACATACTGGCAAGGATACCGATGGACAGCGTCAAAGCAAATCCTTTGATCGGGCCGGTACCAAAGCTGTAAAGCACGATTGCCGTAATGAGTGTGGTGACATTCGCATCGAGAATCGTGGTAAAGGCGCGACCATAACCGGCATCTATAGAAGCACGGACGGTTTTGCCGGTTTTTAATTCCTCGCGAATACGCTCAAAAATCAGCACGTTCGCATCAACCGACATACCGACAGTCAGGATAATACCGGCAATACCCGGCAGCGTCAGTGTAGCGTGGAAAGCAGCCATCACCGCAAAAAGAAAAATAACATTCAAGAACAACGCAAAATCGGCAACCATACCAGCAGCTTTGTAATAGATAACCATAAAGACAATGACAATAAGGAGCCCGATGAGCGCCGAGTTGGTTCCCATCTTTATGGAATCCGCGCCGAGAGAGGGTCCGACGGTATTTTCCGTAATGGAATACAGCGGTGCGGGCAGGGCGCCGGCGCGAAGAATCAGCGCGAGGTCTTGAGCTTCTTCCATGGTAAATGTACCTTCAATCATGGCACTGCCGGTGGTGATTTTGGTTTGAATGACCGGAGCCGATGAGACTTTACCGTCAAGGACGATAGCCAATTGGCGGTCAATATTCATACCGGTGACTTTGGAAAAAACTTTGGCGCCTTCGTTATTCAATTCCATACTAACATAGGGCGCGCCGGCATTCAACGACTGGCTGCCGCCGGAAATTTGCACGCTGGCATCGGAGAGCATTTCGCCGAGCAATTCCGGTTCTTTTTTGGTCAAATAAAGTTTTTCAAAGCGATCTTCACCGTAAACGAATGGTTCGTTACCAAAGAGAAATTCCGAGTCGTTCGGTATCACAGCCTGAACTTCAGGAAGATTGACAATGCGTTGTACGGCGCGTACATTCTGCATCGGAATGGCGATATAACCCGAGCCGGGGATCTGGCGCAGCAGGGCCGTAAACGGCTTGTCGGAAAAAGTATTTTGATCCACCAGCAGAGACGTATCTTCTTCAGCTTCTTCCTCGACCTGTTCGCCGAACAAATCTTCTATTGAGGCTTCGGTTTCTTCTGCCTTTTGGCCATCGGCAAACTGCGCGGAATCGGCTTCAACTGGTTTGGTGAGCGTATCAGCAAGAGCATCACCTTTTTGTTTGACGCGCATAACACGGTCAACATCATCTAAAACCGACCAGACAACATCCGGCTCCTGCACCAGCTTAAACTCGAGCTGAGCGGTGGAGCTGATGACGTTTTTGGCGCGTTGAATACTGGTCACACCTGCCAATTCGATAACGATACGATTGGAGCCCTGTTTTTGAATCGACGGTTCGGATACGCCAAACTGGTCGATACGATTTCTCAGCACTTCGAGCGTTCTGTTAATGGCATCTTCCGCTTCGTCTCGCAATTCGGTGATGATGTCCTCATTCGTTTGACCCTTGCGGCCAAAATAGCGGTTCATCTCAATATTGCGAGATTTAAAATTTTGCTCCAGCGTAACAAAAAAACCGGCGCCTTCTTCTTCAACAGTAGCTTTGGTGGCATCAATAATCTCGTCAAGCCGATCATCCTGATTTTTTGCCACGTTTCGCAGCAATTGCGGCAGATCAGCCTCATAGACGAGATAGGTTCCGCCCTGCAAGTCAAGGCCCAGTTTAATGGCGCGCTTTTCGACCTTTTCGATGTCCGTATTCAGGTCGATGAGCTTTTTGGCGGCTTCGAGCGCCTGGCTCATCGTTTCACCCGAAGAAACCTTGCGAATGCGCGCTTCGAGATCACCCTCGGTCAGAGCTTCGTCTATATCGTATTTTGTCAATCCGGCATTCGTTTCAATCCGGGCAAAAAGTTCATTTTCCTGTTGTCTTAATCCTGACATTTGAAATGTGGGATAGAGCGACACACCAGCAACGATTAACAGTGCGAGCACAATAATTAACTTTGTAATATGGCTTCGTTGCATAAATTAATTTCCTCCGAACAAAATATATTTAAAAAAAGACACAACCGCGAAATATAGCGTATTATTTACACAATGTCAAACAAATTCTCCTGCTTGGGCGGTTCGTAAATGAGCTAAAACAATAAATTTAAAAAGTTCTTTATCTTTATGGCTGATTTTAGTAGAATGTAACCGACACGAAACACAATACTAAAATGAGATGCTCATGAAGCCCACACAACGCCGTCGACCGACCCTATGGCAAGCCCTGCTCCCTGTTTTTTTTCTCATCCTTTTTCTTGGCGTCAACATCGTGGTATATGGCGGAAGCCCGCACATACCTCTGATTGGCGGCAGTGTCGTCGCCTCCGGCATGGGATTATTTCTCGGCCATCGCTGGAAAGACATTGAACGGGGTTTGGTACACGGTATTCAAATCGCCTTGCAGGCATGCCTCATTTTACTGGTCATCGGCACGCTCATCGGAACATGGATTATCAGCGGCATTGTACCGAGCATGATCTATTATGGCCTCAAAATTTTGTCACCGTCGATATTCTTACTGGCGACATGCCTGATTTGCGCACTGGTATCTTTAGCCACCGGCAGTTCGTGGTCAACCGCCGGTACGGTTGGCATTGCTCTCATTGGCGTCGGACAGGGACTCGGCATTCCACTGCCCATGGTTGCCGGCGCTATTGTTTCGGGCTCCTATTTTGGCGACAAGCTCTCGCCGTTGTCGGATACCACCAACCTGGCGCCGGCCGTGGCCGGGGCCGATCTGTTCAGCCACATCCGCCACATGATTTACACCACCGGTCCGAGCCTGCTGATCTCACTCGTGTTATACGGACTGCTCGGTCTTCGTTACGGACATGGCGAACTGGAACGGCAGGGTATAGACCAGATTTTAACAACACTCGAGACCTCGTTCACCATCAGCCCGTGGTTGATGCTGCCGGCCATCCTGGTCATCGCCATGGTCATTTTTCGAATTCCGGCACTGCCCGCGCTTCTTGGCGGCTCATTTCTCGGCGGTCTGTTTGCGCTGCTTTTTCAGGACGTCACCATGGCCGATATTATGAACGCCGCACAAAATGGCTATGCTGCCACAACCGGCGTCGCCTCGGTTGACCAGCTTTTGAGCCGCGGCGGTATGGAAAGCATGTTGTCAACGGTGGCGCTCATCATGTGTGCCCTGGCTTTTGGCGGCGTTATGGAAAAAACCGGCATGCTCTCCGCCATTGCCCTGGCCATCCTCAAATTAGCCAAAACGACGGGCAGCCTCGTCGCCTCAACCGTGCTCACCTCCATTGGCATGAATATTATCGCGCCTGATCAATATCTCGCCATCGTTGTGCCGGGTCGCATGTATCGAGAGGCCTACGAAAAAAATCATCTCAAGCCGAAAAATCTGTCACGCGCGTTGGAGGATGGCGGCACGCTGAGTTCAGCACTCATTCCGTGGAACACCTGCGGCGGCTACATGTGGGCTACGCTCGGCGTACATCCGTTCGCCTATTTACCGTTCGCCTTTTTGAACGTCTTGAATCCAATGATTTCAATTATTTTGGGCTATACGGGATGGACAATGGAAAAAGAGGAAGATACGGCGAGCAGCGTCGCCAAGGATTGATGCTGACGAATTCCGAGTTCACGGTATATTGTGACATTGCAACCAACTGTTAAGATTGTGTTAAGAGAAATTCACTTGCTTTAATTTCTGTAAAGCTCTAATTTTAAGTGAAAACTAAAATGGTGTATAATTTTTATTGGCATTCATTTTTTCGAAAAGGCCATCATGTCAAAACGAATTTTACTAGTTGATGACGAAAAAGACATTCTCGATCTTTTGGAATTCAACCTCGAATCCGAGGGCTATAAAACATCAAAAGCACGAGATGGTGAGGAAGCCTTACGCAAAGCCCGAGATAAAAAACCGGATCTGATTCTGCTTGATATTATGCTGCCGAAAAAAGACGGTTTTGAGGTGCTCAGGGAACTCCGGGCGGCCAAGGAAACCATGGACATCCCGGTCATTTTTCTCACCGCCAAAGACAGCGAGATCGATGAGGTTGTTGGGCTGGAACTTGGCGCCGATGATTATATCATTAAACCGATTTCCATTCGAAAATTGCTGGCCCGCGTTAAGAAGGCATTTCGCAAGACGCCGCAACAAACAGCATCCGGTTCCGAAATCCTCCAATTCGACAATCTGGTCATTGATCCGTCGAGTTATAAGGTCAAAATTAATCAGATTGAGGTGATGCTGACAAAGAAGGAATTTGAAATTCTGCTCTTCCTCGCCCGTCGTCCGGGGCGCGTCATCACCCGCCGAATTTTGCTGGATGAATTATGGGATGACAATGTCGTGGTCATAGACCGAACCGTGGATGTACATATCCGCAAAATCCGCGAAAAGCTTGGCGTCGAGTACCAGGATTACATCGAGACGATCAAAGGCGTCGGTTATCGTTTCAAAAGCGAATAAATTCACATCGTGCATCCGCTCCACATCGAACTCGGTGCGGAAACACGATGCGGATATGCTGTTTCAAGGTATAGGCTTGTTTTTGGGGAAATCAAACTGAAAATCGATCGGCGCAACTCGTCCAACGTCCCGCCAGTGATCTATATCATAATCCAGTGTGACAATTCCACAGGTTGGAACATTATCGATCGGACCGGATAATTTATTGACAAGATCGGTCAATCCGGGATTATGCGCCACCAGCATCACGGCATTCCAGGCATCGTCAAATTGGCGAATGACGTTGAGCAGAGCACCCGCACCGGCGTGGTACAGGTCATCGCGCTGATCAATCTCCTGGTCAAATAATAGCTGTTCGGCCAGAATGTCAGCCGTGCTAATCGCCCGTACCGCAGTGCTCGAAATAATCGCATCAATATTAACCGCGGCCCGTGACAATCGCCGCCCCATCTCCGGCGCATCCCGTTTGCCGCGTTTGTTCAGCGGGCGCTCCCAATCAGACAAACTCGTGTCATTCCAACTGGATTTGGCGTGCCGTACCAGAAAAAGTCTCTTCATCACACCACCTCGCGCCTCATGCTATTTGAGTTCGAGTTTTTTGTTCACGCCCGGCTTGTAAAACTCTCCCATAACATCAACAAACTGCTGATGCAATTTCTTGACAACCTCAGGATGCTCCGGCGCTACATTCGCCTGCTGGCCGATATCATTATTTATGTTATAAAGTTGAGGCTGCGTATCGCGGCCGGATTCGATATTGACAAGATGATACAGCTTGACGCCTTCGTGCGGCGGAATGTAATACCATTCGGTCGTCCGCAGACAGGTATTGCCAACAGCCTCAAGGACGAGTTGATCACGACCGTGATCCGATCTGCCCATCAACGCATCAAGAAAATTTTGGCTGTCCTCCGCCCAGTCGGTCACAGAGTGCCCGGTGAGAGCGGCAAAGGAGGCGAGCAAATCAATCTGACAAACAAGGGCCTCGGACACGTCCGGCTGAATGGTTCCCGGCCAGCGGACAATGAACGGCACACGGGTACCGGCATCAAACAGACTGTACTTGCCGCCGCGCAATGGACCGGACGGCGTGTGATCGCCCAGTTTTTCCACAGCATCATCCTTGTAGCCGTCATCGACAACCGGGCCGTTGTCGCTGCTGAACACGATGAGGGTATTGTCATCAATGCCGAGGTTTTGCAGTTCTTTGACAAGTTCACCAACGCACCAATCCGCTTCAAGAATGGCATCACCGCGCGGTCCCATGCCGGAGGCGCCGACAAATCGTGCATGCGGCGTCCGCGGCACGTGTGGTTGGTGCAAGGCAAAGTATAAAAAGAACGGTCCGTCTTGGTGCGCATGGATAAAATCTTTAGCCTTGTTGGTAAAGACATCGGCCAAATCCTCATCCACCCACATGGCGGAGGCGCCGCCGCGTTGATAACCAATGCGCGAAATACCATTATGAATGCTCATATCGTGTCCGTGACTCGGGTGCATTTTGAGCATCTCGGGATGGTCGCGTCCGGTGGGTTCGCCCGGGAAATTTTCCTTGTAACTGACCTCAAGCGGATCATCCGGCGACAGGCCGACAACACGTTGATTTTCCAGAATGACGGTCGGCACCCGATCCTGCGTGGCGGCCAACAGAAAAGAATAATCAAAGCCAACAGCATTGGCGCCCGGAGCGACGTCCTCGTTCCAGTCCACGTTGCCGTCCCCCATGCCCAAATGCCATTTGCCGACAACGCCGGTAATATAGCCCGCATTTTTCAACATCGCCGGCAGCGTGGTTGACCCCGGTTGAATGAGCAGCGGCGCATCACCCGCCAGAATTTGTGCGCGTTTGTTTTTCCACGGATACTGTCCCGTAAGCAACGCATAGCGCGATGGCGAACAGGTGGCGGATGTACAGTAGCCCTGAGTAAAACGAATGCCCTCTTGCGCAAGCTGGTCCAGATTTGGCGTGGAGATGTCAGTAGCGCCGTAGCAACTGAGATCACCATAGCCAAGATCATCCGTTAAAATGACGATGATGTTGGGTTTGCTGTTATTGGGGATCGGCGCGCAACTCTGTAACGAAACGATCAAAAGACCTGTGAACAGCAGGTGCAGAATTTTCATTTTCTCGATTTCCTGTTAATTTTCGTGCCCTGTTCTTTCGTTTTTAAAATAACATTTTTATCGGATTTCTCAAGAAACTTTGTTAATTATTAACGTTCTTTGATTTTTCGCCCGCATGGTTCATAAACACAATCCATTTTTGAGGTTTATTATGCACGGATTTTTCCGTTTTGTTTTCCTCGTGCCGCTGCTATCATTTTGTATGCTGAATATTTTCGCGTGTTCGAGATCACACAAGCCCAACATCCTGATAATTCTGGCGGATGATATGGGGTATGCCGATCTTGGCTGCTACGGTTCGGAAATCGATACGCCGAACATCAATCGCCTGGCGGAAGAAGGTTTACGCTTTTCGCAATTTTATAATGCGGCGCGATGCTGTCCGACTCGCGCCTCGCTGCTCACCGGACTTTATCCACACCAGGCCGGCATGGGCAGAATGGTGAAGAACGCGCCGAGCCAACAGGACGCTGGCGCGTATCAAGGCTATTTGAACGACACCTGTGTCACCATCGCCGAGGTTTTAAAGCAGGCTGGTTACACCACACTCATGTCCGGCAAATGGCATGTCGGCGAGTTCAGATCGGCCTGGCCGCTGGATCGCGGTTTTGACCGCTATTATGGTCTCATCAGCGGTGCGGCGCACTATTTTGATCTCACACGGACGAAAAATGCAAACGTCAAACGAATTATGGTTGAGGACGATGAGGAACTGCCATTGCCGACCGACAATTTTTATATGACCGATGCCATCACCGAACATGCGGTCAACATGCTGCGCGACTATAAAAATGAGACATTTTTCCACTATGTCGCCTACACGGCGCCACACTGGCCGCTGCACGCGCTGCCGCAGGATATCGAAAAATATATCGGCGTCTACGATGAAGGATGGGATGCGCTGCGCGAAAAACGGTATGAACGCCTGATCGATATGGGGCTGATCGATCCTGAGTGGGCGTTGTCGCCGCGCGATGAAGGCGCGCTAGCGTGGGATGCCGTTGAAGACAAGGAGATGATGGCGCTGAAAATGGCGGTGTATGCCGCGCAGATCGATCGAATGGATAAAGGGATCGGCAAAATTCTCAAAATGCTGGAAGATCAGGGACGCCTCGACAACACGCTCATTTTCTTTTTATCCGATAACGGCGCATGTCACGAATCCGGGCCGCTCGGCCAGGATTTTTGGGGCAATGGCGTCAAACCCGGCGGCGCCGATTCGTATCAAAGTTACGGACGATCCTGGGCCAACGCCGGCAACACGCCGTTTCGTTTGCACAAACACTGGGTGCACGAAGGCGGCATCGCTACGCCGCTGATTGTGCGCTGGCCCGAGACCATCCATCAAGGCGGCGGCATTACGCATCAACCCGGTCATATTATTGATATCATGGCCACGTGCCTTGATGTGGCAGGAGCCGATTATCCATCAACGTTTAAAAACAGGTCAATTCAGCCGATCGACGGAAAAAGTGTATCTACCCTGTAAAGTACACCTTGACATTCACCGAACGTTTGTCGCCGGTTT
>CAYSNA010000061.1:0-17399 GCA_964432185.1 uncultured Cytophagia bacterium | reverse complement strand
CTTTGACTTCGGCAAGCAGGATTTCTTTTTGACCATCAAATTCAGGATCGCTCAGGGCCATCTCTTCGTAATCATCGAGAATATCCGTGATGGTACTTTCCGGAAATGGCGCGCTGAGTTGATGGCTGTCAATAAGGGCCAGCATGCGGTTGAGCACCTCATAATAAATAATGCGTGCTTCGGACCACTTGCCTTCACTGCGCAGAATTTTGGCGCGGATGAACAGAATTTGAAACGAATCGACAATATCTTGCGGATCAATTTTGGCGGTGTGCGGAAAATCAAAAATGTCGGCAACATCTTCGCGGATGACCTGTACCTCATCTTCGCCGGGAGACAGGACAAACAAGCGGCTGAGGTCCGGAAAAGCTTCGCATAGATTGATCAGAATATCAACCAGAGCATTTTTATCTTTGAGTTTGATGGCCTTGCGCAGCGTTTGGTAGCTGACGAACGTTGCGGCTTCGTTCAACCAGGCCAGCAGCGTGGCCACTTGATGCTCGCACGAACTATTGCCGGCGTGACAGGTGCATCGGCCGAAAAGCTGTTCGTTGTCCACAATCATTTCAACGTGATGATTTTTTTCACCCCGCACCGTGGCTTTCAGGCCCAGATTGGTTTGAAATCGATTTTTGACCAAATTGTTTTCAAAAATTCGTTCGCCTTTTTTATAAATTTCCTTGGAGGCAAACGATTGAACGTCGAGCGGGGTTATTCGATGCGGCATACGTTACTCTTTCGTCATAGTTGGGCCATGAACTAAACGTCGGCATTTAAAGCATCTCGTCGAGCTTCTCGCGCTGCTTGCACCACGATTTTGGCCACGGCTTTATCATAGGCCAGTTTTTCCGATTTGGACGATCCTTTGGCGCGCGGCTCGTTTTTTCTCAAATTCAAATTCAAAGTCAATTCTGTAACATTTTTAATGAGGATTTCTATTTCCTCATCTTTTTTCAGAATGAGGGTAATACCGTTTTCTGACTCGCGAAACTCTTTGATGTCTTGCCACTTGAGATAGTAGTCAATGTGCCGGAACGGTTTCTCTTTAGAGCCGAGTAGAAAACCGAGCTGTTCCCAGCCGAAAAATGGATGCGCCATCACAATGGCTTGTTGGGTGATTTTAAAATGATAGCCATAAACGAGGGCCCGAAAAAAATTACTTACAATGCCAATAATAAAGATGATAAAAAAGACCAGACGCGCCATCGGCAGGGCGACATCCGGCTGTTGAATGGCGGCAAAAAAGATGGATGTTAAAATGCCAAAGACAAACGCGCCAAGCAACCAGGAGAATATTTTCCCGACAAAACGCCCGACATCGCGGTAACGCCACGTCAGGATCGTATCGCCAAAGTCTCCGTTAAAGATTTTATTCCAAAGTTTCATGTCGGATGGATTCTCCTATGCCGTTAGTAATAAAATTTTCCAGATCTGCTGTCGTAAGCACCACACTGCCGCAATCGGTAGTCTGGGCTTCAATGTCAACAGTCGTGGTTTCAACTGAGACTGCTTCCGTAACACACAGCCTGCCCATCGCCGCAAAATCTTTCGTGGCCAGCGCATCAAGCAGATTGTCTTGCAAGAACTTAAGGTTATTTTTTTTAGGGTGCAAGTCAATAGCGATAAAAAAGTTGTCCTTTTTCAAATTTTTTAATTCGGCCAAAACGTCGTCACAGTCGTCCGCGACAAACCAGATAATGCGGTTGCCGAAGCGAGTCGCATATCGATATTGTTTGAGCGCCTGGTCCAAACCGTTTCCACAGGTGATGATGTTTACTTGTTTCCATTTTGATTTTGACAAACCGTCGCGAAAGCCGCGAATACCGTCGGTGGATTGCCTGTTATCCAGCGACGGCGTCAAAATACCGAAACGACCGTTATCGCCAAATTGGTCAACAACATAACGTGCTGCCGCACGTCCCGCCGAATAATAATTCGAATTGATCAGACGGGCGGAGGCAATGTCCGTTGCGCCGGAATTAAATTGAATGATTGGCGTCGCTTTTCGGGTCGCTTTGTGCAGTTGTTCCGCAAGCCAGTCGCTCTCGACCGGAGCCGAAAAGCAAATGCCGCTGGTGGTGTTGAACAGCGAATCCACTTGCCTTTTTTGCAGGTCATCGTGTTGATATAAAATGGCTATATCCTGATTGAGTGACTCCGCGGCTGCCGTTGCACCGTTGATAAAGATGGATTCGGCAATCGGGTGATCAAAATTGTGCACAATTACAATATGTTGGCTTTGCTTGGTCTTGCTGCATTGCAAAAGAAAAAAAAGCATCAAAAGAGACAATAGAGAAAATCTGGACACAAAACTCTCCGCACAGCAGAAAATTGAAACTCCTCAGCCGGCATCACAAGCGATGATGTATCGATAATGATGATGAGGCGAAATATACAAAAAAGGATGAAAAAGTTTCAAGTGAATTTATGGGAGTAGTCAGGGGGATCTGGTTGCGGCGGGATGTTTGTTAAAAAAACGGCACAATCTGAAAAATTGTGCCGTCTGGTTTTTGTGAATCTCAAAAATAAAATTCTATATGGCAATTCCCAAACGCGCCGCCTGCGACAGTATGGTGAACAATGCGCTGGAGGATTGGCCATGAATAGTCACATCCCGATTTTGCACGGCGTGCTTTAAATCTGTTGTTGATGCGCCGTCAAACTCGAGGTAAACATTACCGATTTCAAACGGAGTGTGCGCGTCGCTGCCGGCGGTTTGCGGCAAACTCAGCATGTCGGCCAAACCGTGTGCCATTTCGTTATTTCGCTCTTTGTGCGTGCGGCCGTTTTTCGTTTCGATGGCGATGTGCGACCACTCATGGATTTGGTCGAATGCGCGAAAATCACCGCGGCGATCACAAAACGGATGCGCGATCGAAATCAGGCCGCCCTGGGCTTTGACTTCATCTAAAATATCGCGTACATTTTTACTTTGTATTGGTTTCTCAAGAAACAGCGCCAGCAGTTCGCCCATCAAAAAACGGTTATTAAACAATTTGATTTCCTGGCCCAGGACGATCTGCACCGGGTACTTTTTTGACAGTCGCTCAAAGTCGTACCATGAAGCGGCATCGTGATCGGTCACCGCAATAATGTCGATATGTCGTTCGGTCGCCATCTCTAAAATGGTTTCCGGTTTGGATATGGCATCGTACGAATAATTGGAATGTATGTGCAAATCAGCTTTCATAGGCTCACTCAATCTTGGATTTTATCAGAGTTGCTATTCAGCTCAAGACCTTCCAAAAGGCATACCAAAATTCTAAAAAAATTAACAAAAAATTAATATGATCTAAGGCTTGGAAAAATAGAACGATGTGGGTTATGGTGAGCGAGGGTATAAAGCATGGACGTGGTGAAAAATGAAGAAAAAATGCCCTTTTAAGATTGCACCTGCAAGTTTAAAAGGGCATTTTGTTATTCAACTTTGACGAGGCGGAACACGCCTTCGCCGTTGCGGTCGGCAAAAAAGTATTTTCGGTTCAGCCGGTTATAATGCCAGATTTCGGCGGCCGGGGAATTCATATCCGAGTTTCGGCGGTCCACATTGTCGGGTGCGCCGTAAACGACAAATATTTTACCGCGGTCGGTTTGCCAGCCGGATCGCCCGGTGGTAATTTCGGTAAAATTGCGGTTGCTAAAATCAATGCGTCGGAAAAATTCTTCCTTTAATTCATTGCGCTGGGTATCCGGCGTTGGATCGCGCTTTTGCCAGTATTCGTCGAATAGCGCCTCGCGTTCGTCCTCGGAAGCCGATCTCATCGCCTCAACATCTTTCTTTTCCGCAACCAGGGCGAGTTGTTCGATGGCGAGATCCAAATTGGTATTGGCCAGCGGCACATTGCCCCAGACAACGCTGAACATTCGCTGTATTTTGGCCGTCTCTATTCCCTGTTTCGCATCGGCGACAAAATAATACTCGCCCGGATTTTTCAAATGTTGTCGAAACGGGATGATCAAATTGATCTCGTCTAACGATGCCGGGTATGTCTTTTCAACCGTAAAAAGCTGTTCATTTTTGGTATTGTAAATGCTGAGCGATGTCTCAACGTCCGGTCCTTCTTTGGCCGGATAGAGCTGCACATGCGCGGCAAAAGCCGAGTTGACGTCGTCAAAAACGTGATTGAGATTTGGTCGATATTCTATCCCGGCCTCGGTTGTGTCAATTTTATCGATAAATTTGATGTCGGACCAGCGAACCCGGTCGCGTCGAAAATCCCGAAAAGTCAAATCGAGTTCTTTGACGAGACTTTCGTTGGATTCGTAATCGTTGAGCTGCAATTCGCCCCGGTAACGAGCGGGGGGCAGCGAGGCGGCGAGCGAGTGATACATCGGATTCATACGCGAATTGGTTTCAACATAGGTGTCCGCGGTCACCCGATGGCTGCTCGATTGTTCCAGGATGGCTTCGTCCCGATCATTAAAAATGATGACCAGAATTTCATAGCGCGCTTTATAAAAACCGCTGTCCGTTTTGACAAAAGTCAAAACATCATTTACGACACCAATGTGAAATTCCATCCGGCTCAAGTTTTCATCTGTCGAGTCCGCATAATTATAATACCGGTATGACATCAGCTCGCGCCCAAACATATTTTGGTGGCGCGACTTGGCCATGCTCTTTTTTTGTTGCGCATGGACCGATGTGCCGGCGAAAAGGGTAATAATCAGTAGAATACATATTTTAGTAAATTTCATCTGTTCCTCATGCATCATTATCAGATCGATATGATGGAAAACATCGTTAAGCCACATTCTGTCTTGTGCCGAACGTGCCGTTAAACCGGGACATCGCCAAATGTCAGTTGAATCACGATGTCCCGTTGTTTCATTCGTTCGCGTTTATTAAAAATCGGCGCCGAGAGACCACAAGACGTGCATATCGTTGCTGGTGCTGTACAGGTTCGTCTTCCAGGCAAAGTCAATTCGCATCAAAAAGATACCGAGATTGATGCGGACGCCGTAACCCATTGTCGTCAAAAAGTGTTTTGTTTGGATAAATCCGTTTGGTGACTCTCTAAAGAGCGTCACCGTATCGGGATCATCGGATGGCGTCGCGGAATAAAGTTTGAGTGATTGATCGCGATCCCACGCCACGCCCATGTCCATGAACAGGGCGCCGCCAATATTGGAGAACAACATCGGCGGGAAACCGGTCTGCAGATAACGGACGAACGGGAAACGGAATTCGATATTGCCCAAGAAGAAACGATTGCCTTCATCCGCATAATAGCCGAGTCCGCGCAGCGGCATTTCAAAAGAGGAGAAATAGATTTCTTCAATGCGATCGATACGCAAACCGCCATTATAGCGATAGTTGATCCAGTTGGACGTGCCGCCGAGGAAAAATTTTTGCGGGTGTTTGCCATAACTGGCGCCGCTGGAAAAACGGAATCCAAAAGTATAATCCCTGCCGAACAAAAAGTACTTGCGCCAGTCGCCGCGCACCGTGGTGAATTCGATACCGTTTTCACCCAACTGCGGGCTGGATGTAATGCCCACACCCCAGCGCGTACCGGCCATGGGGCCCGTATAACCCCACACGGTGGTATCTTTGGTGTAGGTTAAATTGCCGAGCGCAAAAAAGCGATTTCGCGGCGACAGCAGTCCCTGTTTGATGGCGGCGTCAATGATCTCATCCGGCCAATCCATGTAGGTTCTGTTGATACCCATAAGCGACAAGCCGGCGCTCAGCCGTTTGTAGCGGTCAAACGGATTGCTCGCCAATAGACTCAGACCAAAGTTACGATCCCGCACCCATCCGAGGCTATTGGAATAAAAGAAATAAGCGTTGTGATAGGCGCCGCCGCCAACATCCAGTCGGTTTTTTAAATAATAATAGGTGACGGCGTAATCAGCGTTTTTGAAATCGCCATACAAGTTCAACGCCAGATTGAGGCGGTGATCGCCGAGCACATCCGACAACATGATGTTCGTATAGCCCTGCGTGCCGAAAAACTGGTCATAGCCAACGGCGCCATACACCATGTCGGTTGAGAACTGGATTTGATAATCAAATACTTTGAAATCTCCGGTCGGCAAATAATAGTCGCTGGAATCAAGAAAAACCTTGCGCTCTTCAAAATCAATATTGCCGTCGGCAAATTCATCATCAAAGACAAAATTTTTATATTTATTATCTTCTTCTGTCTTTTGACCGCCGACATGCGCCGGCATATCAAGCTCCGTTTGCTCGGCTAATCGCGCTTGTTTTTGAGCTTCAAGGCTTTGGACGAATCCTGTTTTCTGAACCTCGATATCGCCCTTTTGAATATCAAGCGGATTTTTCATCATGAAAACATCATATCCGGCATAATAGAACGACGTAAAAGCGAGGCGGTTGGCGCTGCCGCCCCAGGTCGGCAAGAACGCGCCGGTAATGACGTTGGTGATCGGCCATTCGTCACCGGTTTCGAGATTTTTCAAATAGATATTTGACACACCCGAACGGTCGCTTTGAAATGCGATATAATCGCCGGCTGGTGAATAGATGGGCGACCTGTCGAGAAAATCGCTGTCAACAAGTTTGCGTAATCCCGTACCGTCCGAATTGATTTCAAAAATATCATAATCCTGCATATCCAGTTGTTCCGGGGCAAAATTCAGCGGTACGTTGATCAGATAATTGTTCCGATCGCTGGCAAAAAGCAGTTTGTTGCCGTCCGGCGACCATGACGGTTCGACATTGCTGAACGGATCATCGGTTATTTTTCGCAGCTCCTCGGTTTCGAGATTATAGGCGTAAATATCAGCCTGGCCGTGGTGGACACCCATAAAAGCGATTTCATCGCCGCGCGGGCTCCAGGTCGAGTTGTAAATACTTTCCAGGCCTGTTTCAATCGTTTTGACAATCTTTTCGGATTGAATATCAACAATATGAATCTGATGCTCGGCGCCGGCTTTGGCGGAAAATACCAGTTGTTTATCGTCCGGGCTCCAGTCGATGCCGCGGCCGCGCAGCCAGTTCAGCTCTTCCAGGTTTCCGGAGCGCTGTCCGCGAACGACTTTTTTTATGATGGCGCCGTCGATAGAACTGGCAATGTAAATATCAAAATAATTGTCCTTATCGGACAGGAAGGCGATCTTGTCACCTTTTTTACTCATCACCGGGCTGGTGTTGACAAAGTTGCGCCACTTTCGATGTTCGGTTATCGCCTTGGAGATTTCGCCCGGTTCTTTTCGATCGGCAATGTCCGGCCAGTACTTGCGTTTTAAATCGAGTTGCCATCTTTTCGTCAACTCTTCCAAATCAATGCCGATGGACTCTTTAAAGCCGCGGGTCACATTTTTATTCATTTTCATTTTGTTGATGAGTTCGCCGACTTTTTCATCACCATAGGTTTCCGAAATATATCTGAGAACGGACTGTCCGCCTTTGTAGGCCAGAAATCCATTCAGATAGGGGATATCCGGCAGGTAGCCGTTCACCGTACCATCGCGCATGAACATATCGCTCTCAATATCCCAGCCGCGGCTTTGGTGCTCGGCCAGGCCTTCAATAAACCACAGCGGCATTTGGAATTGCGTCAGCCCGGAGATGATGGATTGCGAACCCGCGCCATAGACCATTTGCAGCATAACGGCGTGCGTGAGCTCGTGGTGAATGACGTGCCGAAATTTTTCCCACTCGCCTTCATAGGGAATAACAACGCGGTTTTTAAAGAATTCGGTAAAGCCGCCAACCGATTCCTCCGGCGGGCTCAGATCGACATTCGTCTGGCCAAAATCATTATGGCTGTTGTAAACCAGGATTTTGATGCGATCTACCAGCTCATATTTTAAATCCCGGCTCAGTTGTACATAACTTTCTTCTGCGACACGCGCTGTAAACGCAGCAATGCCTTCACCGCCATTTGTAAAATAAATATCAAAATGTTCGGATTGCAAATATTGCCATTCGAGCGTTTTATATTGAACCTTGTTTTTGCCAAAATATTGCGCTTCGAGTGTGCCGCTAAAAATGCCTAAAAGCAGTGTACTGAAAAGGATATATTTTAAATTTTTCATCCAATGTCTCCTTGCGGCTCGAACTGTCGTTATATATGTAAAGTTAAAAGAATCATTGGGCAATATCTCAAAAATATGTGGTAAAAGCAACCTTTACCTCTGCCCTCATTCGCACATCTATTTGATGTTTGAAATAATCGTTTATTTACAATAATTTTCATTTTTCAACTAATTCTAACGTCTTTTCGTTTTTATTGTTCCGGGCATCGTAAGGTCTAGTAACACATTTGGTTGTTTTTATATTCAATTAAGATTATATTTGTGCTGTATTGAATTATGGATATTTATATGTTGAAGAAAAAACGCATCAGCGCGGTGCTGTCGATATTGGCTTTGAAGATCACCTTGTCGTCGGCCGCCTATCAACGGCGAACCGGCCCGACGTATCCGATAGAAGGTGACATTTTAATAAACGGCAGCGCTGTGGATTTTGAGTTGTTGCGATCACACGGCGGCGACGGCGATCAGCCGGTCAAAATCGTTGCGCCGGATACGGCGGTCAATGCCGTACTGGTTTTCCGGCGTTTCAAAACGAATGATGAATTTAGCAGAATACCCATGCAGCGCGATGCCGATTCGCTCATCGCCTTTTTGCCGCACCAGCCGCCGGCGGGCAAGCTGGAATATCATGTTGAAATTCATAAGGATCAGAACACAGTCAATATTCCGCAAAAGGAAAATGCCGTCACCCGTTTCAAAGGCGCCGTGCCGGGATGGGCGTTGGCGCCGCATATTTTTTTCATCTTTTTTGCCATGCTGATTTCCACCCGCACCGGCTTGCAGGCATTGCGCAAGCAGGCGTCCGTGCGAGCCTTGAGCATTGTGACGATTTTATTTTTAATCCTCGGTGGATTCATCTTTGGGCCGATCGTGCAAAAATTTGCCTTTGGTGATTACTGGACGGGTTTCCCGTTTGGCACGGATCTGACCGACAATAAAACGCTCATCGCGCTCATCGCCTGGATTCTCGCCCTGGTGATGATTTTGAAAAACAAAAAACCGCGTCTCGCCGCACTCGGCGCCGCGCTGGTCATGCTGATCATTTTTATGATTCCGCACAGCATGCACGGTTCGGAGCTGGATTATTCCGAAGTGGATGCGACAAACAGCAGCGAACTGGTCGAATCTGGTCATTAAGGTGAAGGCCAATGCCGCACGACACATCAAATAGCTGTGAAAAAACGCATGAATCCGATTTGTTTCGCGCCGCCATCAATGCGTTGCCGCATGCATTTTATGTCATTGATGCGCAAACCTATAAAATTCAAATTGCCAATTCGGCAACTGAAATTTTCGGTCCGTTCAAAGATGGCGTGAGCTGTTTCGGTTTGACGCATAAACGGGACGATCCGTGTGATGGCGAGGAGCATATTTGCCCATTGCTGCAGGTTAAAATGAGCAAGGAGCCCGTTCAGGTTGAGCATATTCATTACGACCGTGACGGCAATCCGCGCTACTATGAGGTGCATGCGTACCCCATTCTCGATGAGTGTGGTGACGTCAGGCAAATGATCGAATACAGTCTGGATATCACCGAGCGGAAAGCGGCCGAAGAGGCGTTGCAGCGGGCACACGATGAACTCGGCAAGCGCGTTGAAGAACGGACAATGCAACTCGATCTTTTGAATAAACGGCTGATGAACGAGATTACCGAACATCAGGACACCGAGTTCGAATTGCTGCGGCATCAGGAAAAGCTCAAACGAATGGCGGCGCAATTGACCGTGGCTGAGGATGAGCAGCGACGACAATTAGCGACGGATTTACATGACAGCATCGGTCAATCCCTTGCCGCTCTGCAGATAAAATTGTCGGAAATTCGCAATGCGGCCGCATTGGATGGCTTCAAAACGGAATTGGATCAGGCGTTTGAATTGCTCGAAAGTATTGTGCAGGAAACCCGAACCCTGACCTTTGAGTTGAGCCCGCCGCTGCTGTATGAAATTGGACTAGAGGCCGCGGTTGAATGGCTGGCGGAAACGTTTCAGGAGCGCTATCATTTAAACGTTCTGGTCCGGGATGACGGGGAAGAAAAACCGTTGAGCGAAAAAGTGCGGCCATTGTTGTTTCGGATCATTCGCGAACTGCTGCTGAATGTCGTAAAACACGCCCAGGCGCACGGCGTGATCGTGTCGCTCAAACGTGAGTCGGAACATATAAACATCACCATTGTTGATGACGGCATCGGTTTTGATCAATCTGAAAAAAACGAAAACTATGGATTGTTCAGCATACGTGAACGATTGGAACATCTTGGCGGCGATTTTTTTATTCATTCCAAACCGGGAGGCGGTACAACGATATCCATTTCAGCACCATTAGAGAAAAGACAACGCAAAAATATCAGGGTTGTATGAGTATTTCTATTTTGCTGGCGGATGACCACAAAATCATCCGGGATGGTTTAAAAAGTTTATTGGACAAACAGCCGGACATGGTGGTGGTAGGCGAGGCGGAAAACGGTCGCGAGGCCGTGGTGCTGGCGCATCAGCACCGGCCCGATGTCATTGTCCTCGATGTGTCCATGCCCGACCTCAACGGCATGGAAGCCGCCGAACAACTCACCTCAGAATTGCCCGACTGCAAGATCATTGCGCTGTCCATGCACTCGGACAAACGTTTTGTCGCGCGAATGCTCAAAGCCGGCGCCTCGGCCTATCTGCTGAAAAATTCCGCCTTTGATGAATTGGTCAATGCCATCAAAACCGTGCTGGCGGGTGAGACTTTTCTCAGCCCGCTGATCGCCAGTGTTGTCATTCGGGATTACGTGGCGAATGTCGCACCCCAGCTTGCCTCCGACGCTGCACTGTTGTCCTCTCGCGAACGGCAAGTGCTGCAACTCCTCGCCGAAGGCAAATCAACCAAACAAATTGCCGGCGATCTGTTCGTCAGTGTCAAGACTATCGAAAGTCACCGCAAAAATATCATGCACAAACTGCAGATCTACAATCTGGCCGATTTGATCAAATTTGCTATCCGCGAGGGTCTCACGTCGCTGGAACCGTGAGCCCCCCTCGTAACAGGTTATTTTTCACCGCTTTTGCTCTCCGGTTTTTCGAACCGGTTTTTCCGGTTATTCCTGATTGATATTTTACATGTTTTCACTTACAATAACAAACGCCAGAACAACGGCGCTGGAAAAGATGACGCCGCTTTACACGACATCAAAAGACCGGCCAGAATCCGGTCAAATTTATTTGAGGAGGTCTACCATGGGGTCTGATAATTTTAATTTTGAAATTCTCGCTCGTCAACATATGGACGCTTTATATACCCGCGCTATTCAACTTGAGCCCGACATGCAACGGGTTGAGGACTTGATCCAATTAACATATCAAAGAGCGTTTGATTTATTTCAAGCCGTTCGGCGCGATCCGGATTTTAAGCAATGGCTGTTTGACATTTTGGATGAGATATTTACCAGGCGGAATGGACAATTTTCTCCGGCATAGATGATTTTGCCGGATGAATCGTACGTGAATAGATAGTTGCCGGTTCGACCTCCACTAATCAGGTCAACGGCGGTATGCAGGGAGTAGTAAGGGTGCAGGACAATTCCTGGCATTGGTCCCGCAGGACACCTGGCGTTCACTTTCGGGAAAGAACGTCGCACTTTTTATTCTGATTCACCACTCTGCGGGACCCTTTCCCCTGCGTAAATATCCAAGTATGGGATTAACTTTTTGTATAGATTAATGATAGGGAGAAGGCATGAATAAAGCTCTCACAGTTTTTGCAGGACTGATTATTGTTGTTGTTCTTCTTATTGGCGGCGCTTTGATGTTTTTTAATCTCTCATTTCCCAAAGTGGGGCCGGCTGAGAATATCCGTGTTGACGCGACAGCCGAACTCGTGGCGCGCGGTGATTACTTGACTAATCATGTGACTTTGTGTGTTGATTGTCACTCACAACGGGATTGGAGCAAGTACGCGGCGCCGATTATTCCGGAGACGTTTGGCGCCGGCGGTGAAGGCTTTACGCGCGAGATGGGAGTGCCGGGAAATGTTTACGCAACCAATATCTCACCGACGCATCTTGGTGAGTGGACCGATGGCGAGATCATCCGCGCCGTCCGGCAGGGCGTGAATAAGGATGGTGAAGCGCTGTTTCCGATCATGCCGTATCCGCACTATAAACATATGCGCGATGAGGATGCGCACGCCATTGTCGCCTACCTGCGAACGCTGGAAGCGAAAGAGAGCGATATTCCGGAGCGAGAGCTGGATTTTCCCATGAGTATGATTGTAAAAACCATCCCGGGTGACGCCGATCCCATGCCCGCGGCGACTAACGATATTGAGCGCGGTCACTATCTCACCACCATCGCCGCCTGTGCCGATTGCCACACGCCGATGGAAAAAGGCAAACCGGTGCTGCAAAAATATATGGCCGGCGGCACAGCGTATCCGCTGCCCGGCGGCACGGTTTACGCGGCGAATATCACCCCGGATAAAGAAACCGGCATTGGTAGCTGGGAAAAAGATGATTTTATTCTGCGTTTCAAAACCTTCCAGGATTCGACCATGCAAAATATGCCGGTGGGCGAGTCCGAGTTTAATACGGTCATGCCGTGGATTCAATACTCGGGCATGAGCGAAGAAGATTTGGGATTGATTTACGATTATTTGATGTCCATCGAACCGGTGAAGAATCCGATGGAACGGTTTGTTCACAACGATTAACAGCGCCTTTTGGGGTGAAACGGGGCATGTGCTTAGGGGCGTGCCCCGTTTTTTTTCTCTCCTGAATAAATGCCTCTTTCCGGAGTCTTGCGAAAAGGAATATTCATTTTCTACATAGCGTTTTTGCCTTTGAATCCCCATATCGAAAACGTTTTTGATCTTTTAAAAGAGAGCGTGTTACTCTGAAAAAAAGAGTACAGTTTGTTCTTGGTATTGATCTTTTGATCGCGATTGTATGCGTACTGGGCATTCATCAGCTTTACCAAAAAGCCGGAATGAATGCCCGACTTGAGTATGAAAATAATGCCATACGCGTTCATGAAATTATCCAGGATAAATCCCCCGAGAGCCTTCAAGTCGGCGATAAAATAATCGCCCTTGATGGGCAACGGATTCACTCCATTGAAGCCGTTGAATTTATTCTTGATCAACACGCCGTTGGCTCGCCCATTACGCTAACAATCGAACGTGACGGCCGGCTATTAACGCACACCACGGTTCTGCGCCGCGAAAACTCGACTTCTTTTATCATCGTTCTCACCATATCGGCGCTTGTATTCTTTTCGCTTGGTATTTTGGTCTGGCTCAAACGGTCGACCGATCTGGTGGCGCTTTTATTTCACTGGGCCACCGTCTGCATTGCCACACATATCTCCTGCTCGTGGGGCAGTTTGGTGGCTGATCCTTTTGGCATTAATTATATTGTGCGTGGACTATTTTTCCTCACATCCTGTTTTACCCCGGTGCTGTTTTTTCACACCAGTTTTGTTTTCCCTCGAAAAAAGTTTATGCCTGCGTTTGTTTATGCCGCTCTCTATAGCGGTTCGGTTGTGGCGAGCGTTGTTTTTCTGTCGCTGTTTTTCAACGCCTTGTCTCATACTGATGCTGCGCGCTACGAACACTTTATATCCATCTATAATGACGGGCGCTGGATTTATGCGCTCTTATTTCTGGTCGGCGTGGCTAGCTATGTTCACTCTTTTATCACAGCGGGAAATGAGGCTGATCGCCGTAAATTGCGTTTGGTGATGTTGGGTCTCGTTATTGGGCCTCTGGTGTTTGTACTGTTGTGGCAGATCCCGCAAATTGTCTTGTCACGAGGCTTGATTCCTGAAGAATATATGCTGCTGATTTCCACCCTGACGCCGCTTTTATTTACGATTTCGATTGTTCGCTACCAGATTCTCGATATCGACCTCATCCTGAACCGAAGTACGGTCTATTTGTTGGTTCTGCTCGGTCTGATGAGTGTCTATACAATAATTGTTGGGCTCGTTGCTTTTGCCGTCGGTACGTTTACGATCAAAGTGTCGGTCATTGCCTCGGCATTTGCCGCGGTTGTCATTGGCGTTTTATTTCAGCCCTTTCGGCTCTGGGTGCAGAATTTTATCGACAAACGATTTTTCCGCGTTCGCTATAATTATAGAATGGCGCTGCGGGATTTTACCCGGGCGATCGATACACATGTCGATGTTGAAAGTCTGTTGCATGATCTCCTGACCAAAATTGAAAATCTGCTGCATCCGCGGCGCTCGGCTTTTCTGCTGAAATCCGAATTGACGGACGAGTGGACGGTCATTTCTCATACAAATTGGGATCAGTTCCTCACCTTGTTTATTGAACGGTTTTGTAAAATCAGCCGGCATTCCGGCGGAGCGGTCATCTCAAATTCAATTTATCTTGAACGCGGCGTGTCATTTTATAACGGCGATGAAGAGCTGTTTATAAAGGGGGCGGTCGCGTTGCTTTTTCCCATTCGGCAGGAAGATTCATCTGCCATTGGATTTCTTGTGCTCGGTTCAAAGCGCGCGGGGTCGCTGTATACCTTGGAAGACATCGATCTGCTTCGTATCGTGGTCTCTCAAATTACCTATGCTGTGGAACACATCCGGCTGCAGCTTCGCCTGATAAAACAATCCGCCGAGGCCAGCCGGTTGGCTGAATTAAATCAGCTAAAATCATACTTTGTTTCCAATGTGTCGCACGAATTGCAGACGCCGCTCACCTCGATTCGAATTATTGCCGAATTCCTTCAAACCCAAAAAAGAATGACCCAAAAGGAACGCAACACGTTTCTCGGTGTGGTGGAAGGGGAAAGTCATCGCCTCTCCCGATTGATTGATAATGTGCTGGATGTCTCGCGAATTGAGCAAGGCTTAAAACGATATCATTTTGCAACTCATTCTTTAAATGATATTATTCGAGATGCGCTCGCTTCAATGGACTATCAACTTAAATTAAATCATTTCAAGGTCAAAGTCGAGCTGCCTGATGAGCCGATCATTATGACGATAGATCGAGATGCTTTATCGCAGGTCCTGATCAACCTGGTTTCAAATGCGATCAAATACTCGGCACGCGAAAAGTTTTTAAAAATTTCGACCGAGTCGAAAAATAACCACGTCCACATTCGCGTCAGTGACAAGGGAATCGGCATACACGAAGATGAGTTGCTGAAAATTTTTGAGACGTTTTACCGATCCACAGATGAAAAGATAAAATCAATTTCCGGCACCGGTTTGGGATTGACGCAAATCCGACATGCTGTCGAAGCGCATGGCGGCGATATTACGGTGGAGAGCAAACCGGGTTCGGGAACGACATTTTTTATTACTTTACCGATGAGTGGCCCATGAAACGACTTTTAATTGTTGAAGACGATCCCGCCATTAATATGGCGATCAAAGTCGCGTTGGAGGCGGAAGAGTACCAGGTGACGGCGGAAACGGACGGCGATTCCGGCAATAAACGGGCACGTGAAAAAGATTTTGATCTCATCATTCTGGACATTATGCTGCCCGGCAAAAGCGGCCTGGAGGTGTGCCGGGACATTCGCCGGCATGACCGGACAACACCCATCCTGATGCTGACCAGCAAAAAAGAAGAACACGATATTGTGTTGGGTCTGGAACTGGGAGCGGACGACTATATGACAAAGCCTTTTGGACTGGGAGAATTGAAAGCGCGAATCAAGGCGTTGTTGCGGCGAGGCGACGATACGGCGCCAACGCTAAAACAGTATCAGTTTGCCGATATTTTTCTCGATTTTGAAAAACTGGAAGCGACCAAGGCCGGGGAATCCATTAAATTGTCGGCGCGAGAATTTGAGATTATGCAATTATTCATCGAGTATGAAGGGCGGGTTGTTTCCCGCGACAAAATGCTCAATAAAATTTGGGGCTACGAAACCTTTCCAACCACGCGCACCATTGATAATTACATTTTGAACCTCCGCAAGAAAATCGAGCTTGATCCGGCACATCCGAAGCATCTGCTGACCATGCCCAAATCAGGCTACAAATTTATGGCATCGCCCCAATAACTGCAGCATGTTGACCTGTTTGATTTGAATCGCAACCCTGACATGATTTTTTTCTCTGACATTTTTTTGACAATTTTTTGATACGTCTGTGACAACTTTGTTTTATTGTTATTGTATGATTAAACAGAGGAGGAGAGCCAATGTAAAGTGGGACGAACGTGCCAGGACGTTTTGCGATCCGAGTGTTGATCTATGTCGCCCAACTCCTGCACAAATTACGTTTAAGCCATAGATGTTTTCGATGGGTCTGATAAAAACAGCCTTATGAGCGTCATCGACATTGGAGGGGTCCAATATGAAGAGTAGACGGTCAACTGATTTTACCTGCCAGTTTTTACACAACACGTTTCTGTGTTCCACAGGAGTAAAACAATGTGAAGTGATAACACTGTTTTCTTCCCATACCCTCGTGGTGTTATTTGTTTTTCTCCTGACGATGTGCGGCTGTTCCATGAAAAAGATCGCCGTCAATTCGATTGCCAATTCGTTGTCCGAAGGATCATCGAGTGTTTTTGCCTCCGATGATGATCCGGAACTTGTCAAAGATGCCCTGCCGTTCGCGCTGAAGACCATGGAAGGGCTGTTACAATCCACTCCCGATAATGAAAAATTGCTGCTCGCCACCGCGTCCGGATTCGTGCAGTATGCGCACGCCTTTGTCGTTATGCCGGCCAATGAGCTGGAGTATGACGATTATGCCACAGCAAAGCGAGAAAAAGCGCGCGCTAAAAAACTGTTCTTGCGCGCGCAAAAATACGCCTTGCGAATTCTCGAGCTTCGATATGAGAATTTTACCAACCAGCTTTTTGTGCATCCCGTTCAAGCTGTGCAGGTCACACAAAAAGAAGACGTGCCGGCGCTCTATTGGACCGGCGCGGCCTGGGGATCGGCCTTGTCCGTCGCAAAAGACGATATGGCGCTGGTCGGCGATCTGCCGATCATTGCCGCGCTGATGAAACGCGCCCTGCAACTCGATGAATCCTGGGGAGACGGCGCGCTGCACGAGTTTTTTATCGCGTTTGGCGCTGCCGAAGGCTATACCGTTGAGGATCATTTTAATCGAGCCATGGAATTAAACAAAGGGCGTTCCATCGGCCCGCTCGTGTCATTCGCCGAGTACTGTATTCATCAACAAGATAAAAATCGATTTGAAACGCTGTTAAAGGAGGCACTGGCATTTGATGTCAATGCGAATCCGGACAAACGCCTGGCCAATATCTTATCGCAGCGTCGGGCTGTTTTTTTATTAGAGAATGTGGATCAGCTCTTTTTAAGTCTGGATGAATAAAAAAAGGGGAGACCAATGAGAAATCGAATATTTTTATGTCAATGCGCCACGCAAGTTTTGTTCGTGATGTGCGTGTTTTTTAGTGTCTGCATTGAATCG
>CAYSNA010000060.1:8395-17457 GCA_964432185.1 uncultured Cytophagia bacterium | reverse complement strand
CATGTAATCCGTCAACGTGGCGCTGGTCAAATAGGTATTGGTGTCAATACTCAACGCGCCGGAAACATCACTTTTGACAAACCCGGCCGTCGTTGCATCGATCTTGTTTGGCAATCCGTCGTCATCGGTATCGGCAATATGGCTGTAATCGTAAAAATCGTCCTGACTCACCGCCGATGTGGTGCCGCCGTTAAAATTGGTCGCGTTATAAGTCTCATCCACAACCTCGATCTCGTTGGTTATCGAACCATCAACCTCGGAAGTCAAATAGGTGCCAAAATCAGAAATCTGCGATTCGGTGATTGAGATGCCGGTTGACTTGTCCCACGCGCTAAAAATCGGATCGGTCTCGTCCGCCGTAGTGAAATGATCGAGATCAGTAATGTCGCTTTCAGTGTGCGTATGAGTTGACGGCGTAAAACTGGCCGGAATGTCATCCAGATCGGTATAAGATATGCCGTAGGTGCTGTCCTCAAAGATTATGACATCACTGGCGCGTAAAATCAAGTCAAGTCCGGTATTGTGGCCGACCACCATCGAATCGGCGTTTTCCGTAACATAAAGCGTCATTTTATTGTTGCCGGATTTGTCTTTGTAAACAATGCCGCGCCCGTTGGTGGTAAAATACAAATATTGGCTCAGATAAATAGAGCCGTGCTGATTTTCCGCGTCTGAATAGTCATAATTTCGCGGATCCGTCACATCAAGTCCAACACCGGCCTCGGTGACAATGACGCCGCCGCCAATTTCAGGTTTTACGGTGATCGAATCGCCGCTAATTTCGGTGCCGATACCCGCATTAATCGACACCGTGCGGGTGCCGCCGCCGGACAGTCCGGATCCGGCCACGGCAAAAACCGAATCGAGCGCCGCCTGGCGCGGATACCATTGCGCGCCGTCGCCGTCCGTATAAAAGTGCGACGCCGCCAAACTGTCCTTGGCATTCCATAAATATAATGCGTCCATCATGTCGGCAACATTGGCGACGAACTCGCTGTCCGCGCCGAGCGTGTCAATAAATACCGTCCACGGCACAATCGTCCAACTTGTATCCAGCGTGTCGCGCCAGACCAAGTCCTTTGGGTAATAGGCATCGTACTGCAAATGCGCAATGTCTTTCAGCTCGTTCAAACTGTTGTATTGATGGAATCGCACATACCACATCCACATGCCGTCATCCAGCATCAACGTATCGAGCAGGCCGTTGGTTCGGTAAGTGTTTAAACTGTCGCGTATCCAGCCGGGCACGGCGTCAATGCGTCCGTCCACATAGTCAAAGTTATTATTAATTTTAATGCGTCCGGCGTTCGGCGTGTCCGTCCCCAAAATATCCGAGATTTGTGCATATAATGCACCATGCACAATCAGTAAAAATAATAGCAATCGCTTCATTGCAGGCGGCCTCTGTTTATATCGTACTCGGCAACATTGATGACCGCGGCGCTTTGCTTTTTATCCAAAAACGCTTTTGCCGGCGGCGGGTTTTTCATGTACCACAGGATCATGCTGCTGTTCCGATCAATTCGACTCGACAGATTGTTTATGGCCTCCACCATGGCATTGTCAGCGCCGGGCCGGGGCGATTCCGGGATAACCAGGTCTCGATTCAGCACGTCGCCGCCGTCGGCAAAACCGCGCAATCGACGGGTCGTATCGGCATTGAGCACAAAACCGCCGTCCGCCATGGCAAAAATCGAATCGCTGGTACCGGTTCCGGCGCCGCGTATCTGTTGTGATTTGTTCAACATCATCACCTGCGGCAGCAGCTTTTGAAAAGTCTCCTCATCCAGATAGCTTTCGCCGTTGCTCACCTTGATCAACCCGCCCTGAGCATAGCCAGGCGCTTTATAGGTGAGGATGCGCGCGGCCTGGGCCAGGGCGATCAACACCAGCGCCGGCGCGACGAACGGGCCGAGCACGCCCATCTGCTTCATTACTTCTGGATAGGTCGCAATGGCGTTCATTTGCGCATTAACGAACGTCACACCCTGCTGAAACTGAAACATGCGCGTTTGCTCTTTGGCCTGTTTTGCTTTCAGGGCGGCATCGGATTGGGCGATTTCATCATCATATTTTTTTTGAATGGCGGCGCGCTGTTGTTCGGTTTTGGCCTTGCTCAAGGCCGCGTCGCGGTCCTGCTCCAGTTGAGATCGATGAGCATCGGCGCGCTGCTGTTCCTGCTCGTTGCGGCTCTGGCTCATTTGCGAATACAACTGCATGGACGAATCGATAAACTGATTGCCCAAACTCATAGCCGCCTGTCGGCGCGTTTCAACGGCGCGCGCTTCCGCAGCCGTGATCTGATCCGCCGCCTGTAGTTTGGCCTGTAATATTTGCCCCTCAATGCCGATGATCTGGCCTTTCATCTGTTCGGCCAGCAATACCCGCTGATCATATTCGCTTGCAACGGCAAACGTGCCGTTCTGCAATTGCTCCTCAAGGGCGTTTAATTCATCGTTTAGGCTTTTTTTGCGGGCGTTAAACGCCGCCAATTGCATATTTAAACGGGCCTGAATCGAGTTTTGCTCCGGCGTTCCGTCCTCGATCAGGGCATTTTCATTGCGCGCCAATTCGTTTTTGCGCTGCTGTTCGGCAATTTTTAACAGCGCATCTTCATGCGCTTTGGCCTCTTTTTCGCGTTCGTCGGCGGTGCGCTGGGCAATCTTTTCGCGGTCAATGGCAATGTTCAACAGCTCCAGCTCAATCTCCTGCTGCCGTTCCTTGTTGGCGGTAACTTTTTCCTCATTCAGCGCCTGTTCCCGGGCGGCCAGCACTTCCAGCTCGGTGCGTTCGCCGCGCAAAATCGCCAGTTGCGCTTCCAATGCCGCACGTTTGGCTTCATATTCCGCTTCCAGCTCGGCGTCGCTTTTGCCGGTTCTGCTTTTGCCGGCGCCTTTTTTCTCCTCATCCTCTTGAAATTTAAGCTTTTTTTGCAGCTCTTCCAGCGCCTTGATTTCATCGAGGATGGCCTTGCGCGCCGCGTCGCCTTTGGCCTGTTTGAGCTGCAGGTTCTTTTCGGCAAGCTGCAGTTCAACATTTTCCAGATCGCCGACGTTTGTCTTTAACTCTTTTAATTTGTCGATCTGATCCTGTATAGCCTTTACCGCGTCCTGGCGTTCTTTTTGTAATTTCTTCGGGGCGCGTTCTGAAAGCGCGGCAAGCTCTGCATTGCGCCGCGCCAGTTCCTGTTCAAAAACCGGCATCAATTCGTCTATCTTGGCCCCGCTGATCTTGCCTTCGCCGGCGGCCTGTAATATTTTGCTGCGGAAGGCCGCCTGTTTTTCCAGTATCTCTTTTTCGGTTTTGGCGGATTTCCGCAGGGCGGCCAGATTAGCCTCATCAACAAATCCGGCGCCGGTCGGGTCAAAAAACTCTTCGGACTTTTTAACCAGCTCATCCTGCGTTTTTTGCAGTTTGGCGTATTCATCATTTAAAATACGGATGCCGTCAGTGACCTGTTTAAACGATAACTGATCGAGCACCTGCTGGGTTTCCTTGACGTTGTTTTTCAGTACGTCAAAGCTCCATGCCGCAATCTCAACGCCGCCCGCCGCTTCCTGCGCTTTCTTTTTCGCCTTGCCCATTATCATCGAAAAAGACTGTACCAGAAACAACACGGCGCTCAAGGCCACCGCAATACCGGCCGGTCCCATCAATGATCCGGCCAACAAGCCCATAAAGTTTTTCGCGCCGCCGGCCTCGCGCTTCATGTCAACAAAACTTGTGACCATGAGCATGGCGTTTTCGCCGACAGCGGTAATACCCATCTGCAAATTCTGAAACAAATACGGCGCATCGCGCAGCGTATATTGCAAATTCTGCATGGACATCTTGGCTTTGGTCGATCCGGCGGCCATCGCCTTCCAGTCGATCTTTTGCTTGCCGGCCTTTTCCGACGCGGCGCCGGTGGCTTGAACCTGTTCGTTTAATTTGGTCAGTTCAGCCGCGGCTTTTTGCACGCCGGCGACAACATCCTTGTTGCCGTCCAGCCGCATTGCTATGGTTAAAGTCTTGTCTGCCATGCTAATGTTCCCAGCGTGTGTATGAGGCCATTTCCAGTTCTACCGTCTCGGCCTGAAAATCTATGGTGTACCCATAGACGAAATAATCAATACTGTCCAGACTGACGCAGGTCAAAACAGACAGGGCCTGCGCCAGCGTATCATCCAGCGCCAGCGTGACCGATGCCGCCAGATGGCGTTTGCCGTAAAACTCCCACAGATCCTCGGCCAATGCCGACAGGCTGGAATCGTACGGCTTGAACACGGTCACGTTCATGGTCTCGGCGTTATTGTCGGAATAGAGGTTCGGATAATCGGCATAGTCGGAGCCTTCAGTATAATCCGCCTCCACGTGCACCATGTCCACCCGTTTTTCCCAGTTGAATTTTTTGTGCCACTGGATGATGGCGGAGGTGGAGGTGCTGAGGATAACATCGGCGGACGGCGCCGTGTTCGGCCAGTCAACAAAATAGAGCTTGCCGTCGGTGTGCCAGTACATATAAATGCGCATGTTGCGAATGATGCGCTTGAGCGCGTCCTGCGGATGATCCGAAAAAAGATTGTATTCGTGATCGCCGATACCCATACCGTAAAAATGATCCAGATCGGCGGGAAAGCTGGTGGTGCCCAGGTTGGTGGTGTCGGCGGTATAGCTGCCGTACACGTCGTATAAAATATCGGTGAGGATGGCATACGCATCATAAGACACCGGCACGCCGGACGAATAATTCAGCCGGTCATTGCCGTAAATCTCCTTGTCATACCAGGCGATAATCGTATCCCATACATCGTCAGAGGTCTCAATCCAGTCATTGTGAAATGTTACCTTGAGGCCGTCTTTGGCCGACTGACCGTCCCATGATATGCCGAGGACTTCGACCTTGGTAACAAGATAATACGAGCCGTCGTAGTTGTACACATCGCCGGCGGCGGGAAATTCAGCCGTCGTCATGTTGGCGTAAAATCCGGTGGCAATATTATATTTGCCCACGACGACCACATTGTCGCCATAGATATCATTGCGCACGCGGAATTTATAACCCGTCGCCATATAGTTATCGGTGGACCGCACCAGGCTTTTCGGCGCCAGCTTTATTTTCGACAAACGATCCATCACATTAAATTTGACCGTGCCGTCCTGGGTGTATTCCACGCTGTCAAAATCCACCAGGCCGATGAACATGGTGCGGTCGGACGAGCCGAAATTGACCTTGAGCGTTACCGTATAATCGGTGCCGGCGGCTTTAATGGCGGCGAGCGTGGCGGTGGTAAAAAGCGAGCCGAGATCGGATTCTTTGAACTCCATATTAACCGAATCAAACATCACCACGCCGGGCTCGCCGGGCTTGTCGCTCTCCACCCGAATCGACAACTGGCCGATGCCGTTATCGAGGATGTAATCATCCAGCACCGTATCCGCGGCGCCGTTATTTAACGTGACTTTTAAATCCATTATGTAATATTGGTCAGTCCCATGCCTTCGGTGATGACAAAATCAACCTTGGCCGGCATATACTCAACGTACTCGCCGACGCTTTCCAAAATATCATCATTATCCAGTTCCACCAGCTTGCCGCTGCCCAAGCAGGTGTCGTCAAAATAATTCAATCCGCTGGCGCTCTCAATTTTCACCGTGTCGCCGTTGCGGATGCCGTTAATGATTGCCAGCAAAATCGTATAGTCGGCGGCGGTCAAATGTTCCCATTCCAAAAATACAAAAAGGCGGGCCGCTCGATAATTCGAATTCGACCCGCCATTACGATATTCAACCCGGCTGCGCACCGATCGTCGAACAATACGCCACTTGTTTAAGGTTAACTCTTTGTTAACTCCGTCGACATCGAACGTGATGGAAGCCATTTGTTCTCAAACCTGTTTATTTTGTTCTGCTCGGCCATTTGGCGCCCTCGGCTGTGAACAACGTTGTGGTACGCCATTTCACTGTGCATGGTCACCAGATTGATCCGCGCGTCAATGTAATCCACCAAATCCTCCAAAAACTCCTGCGGCAGGTCAATCATTTTACTGTCACCTCCACGGCGGACAGCGGCAGAATGCGCTCGTAAGGATCCACCACTTTTTTGCTTAAACTCTGACGCACATAGCCGAAACTGGAATCGCCGTTGACCGTGCGCAAAATTGGTTCCTGTTTCAAACCCTGCCGTTTTGAGACCCAGCTCGTATCCTGCACCGCCACATATTCGGCGTGCACGGACAGGACGATATTGTCGTCGACTATTGTGCCGTCCGCCTGCACAATAAAGCCGCCGCCCTGAAAGCGCACAGTGACGGTTTTGTCGCTAAATGTATAATTGTCGGATTTTAATCCGGCAAGGCCCAAACCAATGGCCAGGCCGACCAGGACGGCCAGCAGAATAATGGTGATAATCGCGGTATATTGTTTCATGTGATCCTCCATGCGTTACAATGGTATTTTAATCGATGAGTAGATATACTTTGCCAACAGCACGCCGGCCAATCCGCCGGCAATATCCAGCACGGTGTCCAGATGCGTAAACCATAGATACCACGGGTGCGCATAGGACAGGGCCTGATCAACCTCAACCGCCAAGATAGCCAGAACAAAAAACCACCAGTAGCGGATGCCGAAGAGAAAAAAGAAGCCGAAAAGAAAAAACACAAAAACATGTTGCACATTTGACAGGTTCACGTTCCACCTTTTTAATTCGGCCATGTGTTAAACGGATCATCGTTCAAATCATCTTCGAAATTAATGTCCGTGTCGCCCCATGTCCAACTGTCAACGCTTTCGGATGACAAGGCTACGGCCTCGGCGCAAATCAGCTCAAGGGTCATGGGCATAAATTCAACGTACTCGCCGGCGCTTTCAACAACCTCATCGGAGTCCAGATCCATCAACAGGCCGGAGCCGATAAGGTCGGCGCTCAAATAATCCAGTCCGGATGCGGCGGTCAAATTAACCGTGCCGTTGGAGCGGATGGTGTTGACCACTCCGATCACATCATCATACTCGTCCTCGGACAGGTGCTCCCATTGCAGCTCGATCACCAGTTTGGCGGCTCTTAAGGCATTGGCCGCCGCGCCGGTGCGGTAGACGAACCGCGACGCGATGACGCGCCGCAGCAGGCGCCACGTGTGCACTGTCAACACGACAGACGTGGCGCCGTATGCGAATGTCAGCGATGCCATTAACTGGCTGCATAGGTCACGGTTTTTTCCAGCGCCGCTTTGGTGGATTTTTTCAGCTCACCCTTGATCATCACAGAGGCAATGTCCTCGGTGCCGAGCTTGTAATCGTCCACAACCGTCAACTCCATGGGCGCCAAAAGTTTACCGTCCGTGCCGGTGCTCAGCGTAACGCTCGGCGTATCGTGATCAACCGTCACGCCGGTGGCCGGAATATAAGCCAGGGCCACGGTTTTGCCGTCCAGCGCCGTTTTGGTAGCGCTCACCAGCGCCGTCAACAGCTTGATTTCGACGGTGTTTTTGAACAGGATCGTGCGCAAAATGCTTTCGCTGTCGCGCTTTTGCTGATCAATGTCAATGACCCAGCCGGAACCTTCCTCAATGACGCCCAGATAGGTCACATCCGCCCCGACGAGCGCCGAGGTCGAATTGTATTCGGCCTGTGAATTGACATCATCCACCAAAAATAAATGGCCGTGGGTATAATTATATGTCGGCATGTGTGCCTCCTGTTAAGGTGTAACCTGAAACAGCCCGTTAAATGTCGTCAGGCTTATTGTTTTTGTCACTCTGCATTTAATCGGCGAATAGTCCGTATCGCGGATCTGCGGCGCAAACACCGGCCGCACATCCTCAAGGGTAAAATCATTACTGACGCCGCGGGCAAAAAAACCATCCACGGTCAAGTCCACCAGATCGCCGAGGGCAGCATAGTTGGATATTTCGCTGAGCGCATTATAATCGCTCTGCATCATATCCCAGGTGATCGTCACATTGTAGCCGAGCGGCGTTTCCCGGCCGCTGCTGTCTTTTTTGACAATGGGATCAAACAGCACGCTGATATTGCTTTCATAGCCGAGGGTTTTCTCGGCGCCGTCATTCAGGGTAATGACAAGCGATTCACACTTTATGGCGGTTTTACTTGCTGTTATGCTGTTCACGTTTCAACTCCAAAAAAGCCAGCGCGTCCACATAGCGCATGTGCTCAACCTGTATAATCTCGTGCGGCTCGGCGGCCATCTGCACAATCAGCTTTCGGATGCTGTTGTGTTTGCCGTGGGCGCCGCCAGGTTGGAAAAGCCCGGCATAGTCAGATTCCACAGATCGCCGCCAGCACAAAAAAAATCAAACATCTCTTGATAATATCGTCTCGGTAAATCGGCAAACAGGGTTTCCAACTGCGGCACTTCGGTCCTTGATGTTGCGACGCAAGCCGCGACAAATCGGGCGCTTTTGCCGACGCGCGATATTTCGTGCCAGATATCCGCCGTGCTGATCTGAAAGTTAAAAAGCGCCGCCGGATTTATTTTTTGCTTTTTCGCGCCTGCCGCCACTTCATCCAGCATGGCCTTGCGAAAAACCTGCCGCGCCTCGTGAATGCAGTCGCTCAAAATGTCCATCAAACCAAGCGTCATATCGGTATTATAACGATAGACGCGATCCTTAAAGGTGAATTCAGGAGGTCTTAAATCCTCATTCTGTTCTTTTTCCGCCATGCTCAAAATCCTTTAATGTATCGAGTAACCAATGCAGCCCAAAAACATAAACCGCCACGCCAAACAGCGCCACGGCCACAATGCGGCCAAAATCGTGAAAATTAAAATTGTGTTGCCACCAGTAGCCAAACAGAAACCCGGCGCTGATAAAAAGCGCACAGGCGATCCACTGCGTCACGTGCCACGGCCAAAACGCGGTCAAGCCACGAATGCTGAAAAAAGAATAAGCGGCGTACACCCCGCACGCCGCTATAAATGTGATCGCCGACCCGTACATCAGTCCCAGTTCATCGGAATGGATGGAATTTCATTATTTACCGTGATCTTCCGCAGCGCTTCTTTCAATTCATCGATGCTAATTTCAATAACCGCTTTTTCATCGTTGCCCAGTTTTATT
>CAYSNA010000060.1:0-8385 GCA_964432185.1 uncultured Cytophagia bacterium | reverse complement strand
AATAAAAGCCACCAGCTCGGGATTCTTTTTCAAATCCTCTTGCGGGATAGTGCCTTCAATGACAACCTTGACCACCATGTCCAAAAACGACAGCAAAGCGGGCAAAATGCTTTTGTTGAATGTCTGTTTGAACAGACCTTTTACATCAACTGGCGCGGATACGGCAGCCTGATTTTCGTTAGTCATAACGAACCTCCATGTTTAATTTTACTGCTTATGTCGTACACTTTTTACACGAAACTCGATATAATACATCCACAGTCTTTCGTTCCGTTCGAGATAACCGTCCTTGACCGGGTAAAGCTGTTTGGTGTCGTCGCTGTTGTAGGGCGAATAACCGGTCAGCCCGGCATATACCGCGTCAATCAAATCCAGGGCGCTGCTGTTGTCACGTATGGACACGCCGATAATCGTGACGATCCAGCTTCCCAAACCCGGCTGCGTCATGTTTATAAACTCACGCGGACGATCCCATCCTGATCCGTTATAGTGCAGCAGCACGTTGCCGACAGGGTGAGTCACTTCCACCTTGCGCGGCGGATCGGGAAACAGGTCAATCGCCTCCGCCGGCAACAGGCCGACAGTGGATTTGAGTCGATTCAGAATATTGTCCTGAATCTTTTTTAACGGATCATTCGCCATTAAAACGGACTCGAAAAATAGGCATCCAGTTTTTCGGATGTGAACATCCGGTCGTCGCTGGTTTTGTTGGTGACCATTTTGGCGCCGGAATCCTGCTCGTCGGCATTAACGGTCAACTCGCCGGCGGCAATTTGCGCCAACATGCCGCGGGCATCATTTACATTGTTTCTCAACCATTCCGGGACTTCGGCATTAAAACGGCGTTTGTACAAATGGAAATAAGCCAGATCCACGGATATATATTTGATCATGTCCGGTACGGTGGTAAAGGGCACAGTCAAATAGCCATCCAGGGTGGCGTTTATTTCGGCATCGGCGCGGGCAATGGCCGCGGTCACAATTTCATTGTTGGTACTGGCGCCGTCATCATCGTCGGTCAATTCCGGGATGATGTTGCTGTCGTATGATTTTTCGATATCGTCTTTTGTGCAATAAGCCATAATTAATCCTGATAAAAAAAGGGGAGGCAGCGAACCGCCAGCCCCTTTTGTGCCGCATGGTGGAGGTATTCTATGAGCGAAAAAGCAAAATCAAGTTACCACGATATCTTTGAACATGTAACCGGCGCCGGCATAAATCTGTTTAATATCCAGATTTTCCATGGTGTCGTACATGTCCTGGTGATTCGGATCATCACGCCAGGCGGTAATTTTGCGATAACCGCCGCCTTCATCCGCATCGTATTTGGTGCGAATCTGCATACCGGGCGCGACCATTTTAATTTTCGGTGAGGCGTGCGAGACAAACATAAAAGCGCAGCCTTTGTTGGCGTTCACCTGCCACAACGGGGTTATGGTGTTTTTGCCGCCGGCTTTCTTTTCCTGCCCCGCATCGTAAAACGTTTCGCCGATGATGAGACGGTCCAGGCTCAAAAAGTTTTTCAGCCATTCCGGGCTGGGCACGCCGCTGGAGGTATATTTCCAGTAATCGGACAGCGCCAGGGCTTCGAGCATTTTATCCAAACCGTAGCGATCAATTAACAGCGAAAACTGCAAACCGGGCTGCATACCAACATTTTGCAAAAAGGTACGGCGGGCCAAATTAATGTCCGCTTGCAGCGTATTGGTCGAGTCGGTGGCTGCCCACAAACCGGCAACGTCCTCGCCTCCGGCTCCGGTGCCGTCTGCCCAGGTGCCGGTCAAAATCGCATTGGCGACCAGCGCCTCTTTTTTCAAATCGATTTTGTTGGCCATGAACTCCATCGCCTCCTGCTCCAAAAGCATGGGCGGGGTGCTGTTCAGTTTGGCATACCGGCGATCCTCATCGGTAATTTTGGTGCCGAACGCATATTCGTACGTGTCGACATTCACCCAGTCGCCCGTGCGGCTGGACATGCGTGCCGGTGTACCGGGAGGGCGTTTGGCCGCTTCATCGCGAAACATCGCGCCTTCATCCCATTTCCAAATTTTGGCTTTTGGACTGTCAATGTCCAAAATGGGGAAAATCTGATCCGCGACAAACGCGCCGTTCTTGAAATCGAGAGATACGTTTTGCAACGGGCCGCGTACAATGGTCGCTCGAACATCTGTTCCAGGCATATTAGCCTCCTGCCTTTATAGTCATACTTGTTTACCGTTCAAACCCCACCACGGGCCGCGCTGCACGCGCCCCGCGATGGGGGCGCTAAACGCTAATTCTAATGAACCACAGTGCCGAGCGAATAGATCGTCACGGTTGTGGCTGCCGTCACTTCGCAGCGGAAACGTTTCGAGTTGTTCTGGGCGATGGTCATGGTGCCGCTCAGCGTCACGCCCGTGCCTTCCGTAACCGTGATGGTCTCGGCATCATCCGCCGTGTTGCGGATGGTGAACTCGAAATGATCGCCGACCTCGACATTGCCCATGGCCGCGATGATAAGCGCTGCCGTCGGCGTCACGTCGGAACGCGCCGCGCCGGCCGGATCGCGCAAAATCAAACCGTTGAGCAACTGGGCCGCGGTATAGGTTGCCGCGCCTGCTGTAGCTACAGTGGCTGCCGCGCCGCTCTGAATGTTGTAGGGATTGCCGATACCGGGATTGATCAGCCAGACCACCGCCAGTTCATCTTCAGCCGCCGCCGCTTCCAGCACAATGCCTCGGCAATTGGCGTCAGCCGGTGAACATTTCACCGCTTTGCCGGCATCCGCCGCGCCAATGTATTCGGGTTTTACATAATCGCCGACCGCCAATGCTTCGCCGGCCACGACTTTGGTAATGCCTTCCAGCACAATCGGAGCTTCCGAGTATTGTTCGCTCGACTCATCCTGCAATACGCCGATGGCAAACTCGGTCGCGCTGTCCGGCAGACGCACCTGATCGCGGGAATTGTGCACGACAAAATGGTAGCGATAATCGCTCAAATCTTCGGCCGCCTCAAATCCAGACGTGTGAAATAAAAGTTCCCAGGACATGTGTCACCTCATATTCAAATTGAAATTAATGGCTTGGTTCGGACGATTACTGCATGGTCCGTTCGTACTCTTGCGCCAGTTCCGGATGATCCGCACAGGCCTTGACAAACGCCTGCGTAAAGGTCATGCTGGTATCGGCTTTTTGGATGTCATTGGCAAACATCGTCAGTTTTTCACCGGCCGTGCCGGTCTTGCTGTCGACCTTGTCCTTGGTGGCTTGTTCGGTCATGTCCATAAATTCGACACCGTTTTTCAACAGGTTCTGAAACTGCTGCACCGGCGTCACTTTGGTTTTGCCGTCGCCCTCTGAAAATTCGAACTCGCCGACCGTGGCGATGGATTCCATAAACTCCATAATCGTGGTTCTGGATTTCGGCGTCATTGTTTGGCCGTCCGGCGCCAGACCGTCACAAAAAGATGTAAAATCGGCTGTCCGCTGTGCGGCTTCCTTTTCCGCCAGTTGCGCTTTCAGCGCGGCGATTTCCTGATCTTTGGCCGACAGCTTGTCGTTAAACTCGGTTTTTACGTCGGCCGCCTTGGCATCAAGTTCAGCCTGGGTAAATTGTTTTTCGTCGGACATGTCGTCCTCCTCAATTTTTGTATCATCAGTGGTCTTGTCGTCCTCATCATCCGGATCGGGTTCAGCCTTTTTTTCGGCAAACAGCTCCGGCATATCGCGCATCATATCCTGCATGGCGGAAAAAAAGCGCGTGATGACATTCAGGCGAGGCTCGTCAAACTCCATACTGATCTCGGCAAATTCGGCGTCGGAAAACGATGCCGCGCCCAGCCCCTTGACCGCCGGAGCCGCCGCGCCCAAAAAACCAACATGACGCAATTTTAAATCAGGATAAAGCGCAATGGAACGGTATTTAAATCGGCCTTTATTGACCATGTCGCGGAACTGCTCGTCCACATCCTTAAAAGTCGCATACAGCATGGTGCCGACACGTTTGAGCTTGTCAACCCAGCCCCAGGCCGGATCATCGGTTTTCGGATGACCGATCACCACCGGCGCATCGTCGCTGCGGTCGGCGGCATTATAATGATTGACAATCGCGTCGAGATCGGCCTCTGTCCAGTCCCTGGTGGCGCCGGATGAATCCGTTTGTGTGCCGCTTTTAAAAATTGGTATCCAGTCCATACCGCAAAAACCTCGCAAATTGATATGTTTTACATTGCAAATATACAATGTAAATCACTGTATTTCCAATATATTATATATTATATTCTAAAATAGATTTATCTTGCAATATGTAGTATATTCCATCAAGTTGTGTAAACCATTGAGGCAGGATAAAGGACAGGGAATGATTGAAATCAACACGGCGGTTGCGGTTATCGGCGGCATACTGGGCATTGCCTCAATCATGTTTAATTTTATGTGGCTGTTGATTAACAGGCGAGTGACAAAGGTGGAAACAGAAGTTGAAGAACTCAAAAAAAAAAATACGTCCCAGGATTTGTGCATTGACCGCTTAGAGCATTCGGTGGCCCGGCACGACGCGGAAATTAAAACCATAAAAGTAATGCACGATGACATTCTCAAGATCAAAGTAGCGCTGAACATTAAGGACTGATTATGCCGCGCGGCAAATCCAAAAAAGAACAGATGTGGTATGATGACGCCAAATTCCACTTCATCTACCTCTCCTATACCTTTGATGATCTGGAACGCAAGTTTCCGGTCGCCAACAAGACCCTGCGCACATGGGCGCAAAAAGGCCAATGGCTGGACGAGAAAAATAAATCGTTCCGCAACCGCATGGCCATCCGCAGCGAACTGGAAGAGTTCTGCGTGTCCGAGTTAAGGGCGCTGCGCGAATTGCGCCAAAAAGACCCCGGCGCCGAAGTGTCACAATCGCGTTTTTATACCGTCATGCGCATGGTCGATACCGCCATGAAGGTTTTTGATTACGGCAAAAAAGTGGAAGAGGATGCCAGGGAAGACGACAAGGACCATGCGCCCAAAGGCAAACTCTCCGAAGACACCTTGCGCATGATTGAAAACGATTTGAGGCTGGTCTGATGAATGCTTTTATGGCCGCGATTATCTCTCAGTTTCCACCAGACCTCAAGGCGATGTTTGACGAGCGCGCCGCCATTATGCAGTTCGACGCCAAACTGCCGGCACACCTCGCCGAGCATTTCGCCTTTTTGAATTATGTGGATGATATGACGGCGCAGCGTTATCTGGACTCGAAAAGCGCCCAGGCAGCCTTGCCGCTGTCATAATGCGTGAAAAACAATCAAAATGTTTGAGACTTTTTGATCCGGCTGTCAAGGGAAACGATTTAAAGAATGATCACTTTTCTACACAACTTTACAACTATTTTTAACAGCCTTTCTGTGAAAAACACCAGTTTTTCACAGGTTTTTCACGGCGTTTTTGCGGTTTTAAGCATGGTTTTAACAGGTATTTTAAAGTGGTATCATCATATACCTGTTTTGCATTTTCAAACAGACCTAACTTGTTAAAATAAAAGGCTTTAAATCAAAACGGCATCGATTTAAAGCCTCTGTACGGATCACACAAACTGCATAAAAAATGGCCAAAAAAGAGACATATTTTTTACCCTATCAAAAAGCATGGCTGGCCGACAAGTCGACGATCAAGATCATCAATAAATCCAGACGGATCGGCCTTACCTATGTGCAGGCCTATGAGGATGTGCAGGACGCCGCCACCGGCAAGTGCGATGTGTGGTTCTCCTCCTCCGATCTCGGCAATGCCGCCGGCTATATTGATTATTGTAAAAAGTGGGCCTCCATTTTAAATATGGCCGCCAAGGATTTGGGCTTTGTCGTGGTGGACAGCGAGCAGGATTACAAAGCCTACCGCATCGAGTTCTCCTCCGGCAAACGCATTACCGCCCTGTCCAGCTCGCCCAAGGCGCTGCGCGGCAAAGGCGGTAAAATTGTCCTGGATGAATTTGCGTACCACGACAACCCCATTGACATGTGGCGCGCCGCCAAGCCCGCCACCATGTGGGGATTTCCGCTGCGCATCCTCTCCACGCCGAACGGCAAAAACAGTCTGTTCTGGCATTTTCTGCACGACATTGAAATCGGCAAGTTGAACCACTGGAGCCGCCATGTTATTGACATCTACACGGCGGTGGATCAGGGACTGTTTGACAAAATATCCGGACGCAAAACCACGGCCAGGGAACGCGCCGACTGGATAGCGTCGCTGCAACAGGACAGCCGCGATCACGATACATTTTTGCAGGAATACTGCTGCCATGCGGTAGATGAGAGCACGGCCTTCCTGACCTAAGAAATGCTCGAACTTGTTGAACTTGATAATATCTACAAAAAGCTGGACGAGGTAGAAGGCGAGCTGTTCATCGGCATGGATATTGGCCGCAAGAAACACTGGTCGGTCATTTGGGTGCTGGAACGCCTCGGCCATCAACTCTATACCGTGCATGTGAAGCAGTTTCAAAAAACGGCATTCGCCACGCAGCGGGAATATCTCTGGTATTTGCTCAAACACCCCAAGTTGTTCCGCGCCTGTATTGACGCCTCCGGCCTTGGTATGCAACTGGCCGAAGAGTCACAGGACGAGTTCGGCAAGTACCGGGTGGAAGGCATTACCTTTTCGGCTAAAATAAAAGAGGACATGGCCTATACCATGCGCCACCGCGTTGAGGACCGCACCCTGTACATTCCGCGCGATCAAGTCATCCGTGAGGATTTTCACAGCGTGCGCAAAACCGTCACCGCGGCGGGCAACATTCGCCTGGATGCGGCGGAAACCGACGACGGCCACGCCGATCATTTCTGGGCCTGCGCCCTGGCCTGTCACGCCGCCAAAACCGACGCCGGGCCGATTATCGTGCGCTCCGGCCAACGCCGCAGTATGCCGGCGCTGCTCGACCGTTTCATCGGACGCACCGATTACTCACGCTATAAATAGGATACACTATGGCAGACTCGATCAATCAAACTATCCATAAAGGCGAAATCGCCACGCGCGACCGCGCCTATAGTTATTATATGCTCGGCATGTTTTTGCCGAATCCGGATCCCGTGCTCAAGGCGATGAACAAAGACATCACCATCTACAAAGAGATGACCACCGACGCGCACGTGTGGAGCCAGATTCAAAAACGCAAAAACGGCGTGCTGGCGCGCGAATGGTTTCTCGACCGCGATACCGCGCCAAGCCGACAATTTAAGGTGCTGGATGCGCACTTTAAAGACGAGCTGGATGTGGATCGCATTAACGCCAATGTGCTGGATGCGGTGCTGTATGGGTATCAGCCCATGGAAATCATTTGGGGCAAATACGGCCCGTGGATGCTGCCGATGGATATTAAAGCCAAACCGGCGGACTGGTTTTGTTTTTCCGAACGCAACGAACTGCTGTTCCGCACCAAAGCCAAATGGGACGGCGAACCGGTCAAGCCGCGGCACTTTTTGTGTCCGCAATATTACGCCACCTATGAAAACCCGTACGGCGAACCGACGCTGGCGCGCTGCTTTTGGCCGCTGACGTTTAAAAAAGGCGGCATGCGGTTCTGGTCTACATTTTTGGAAAAATACGGCATGATGATCCCCATCGGCAAACTGCCGCGCAACCGGCCGCAAGAAGATTATGACGATATGAAGGAACGGCTGGAAGAGATGGTGCAGGACGCGCTGGCGGTGATCCCGGACGACGGCAGCATTGACTTTGCCAACACCAGCGGCAAGTCCGATTCGACGCAAAGCTACAAAACCATGCTCGATATGTGCAATGCGGAAATGTCAAAAGCCATCATCGGCAGCACGCTGACCACGGAAATCGGCGACACCGGCTCCTATGCCGCCGCCGAAACGCACGCCGACGGCAATAACGATTTTTATGTGGCCGATTCGAAAATCATCCGCACCTTTTGGGCCAACGTCATCCGCCTCACTTACGATGTGAACTGGAGCGGCGCCATGCCGCGGTTTAAACTGTACGAAGAGGATGACGCTAAAAAGAACCTGGCCGAACGCGATCAGATCCTCAAAAACGCGCTCAATGTCAAGTTTAACGACGATTACATTGAGGATACATACGGCATCAATAAAAAGTATTTTGAAATTGGCAAGCCAATGCCGGAACAGGAAACAGGGATAGGGGAAAAAGGACAAAACCCTGATCCCAGCTCCCGGCTCCCTGAACCTGCGGAGGAGAAACCCGACAACGAGAATGACACCGAATTTGCCGCCGCCGACATTGCCGCCATCCTCGATAAAACCCCGGCGGCCGAATGGCAGGCCATGGCCGAGGGAGTGCTGAAACCGGTGATTGAAGAGATAGACAAAGGCACAAGTTTTAACGGCATTTTAAAAAAGATCGCCACGGCTTACCCTGCCAT
>CAYSNA010000059.1:0-17466 GCA_964432185.1 uncultured Cytophagia bacterium | reverse complement strand
CATGCCTCCGACAGATACCGCAAAAGAGTTGATGTCAAAATTTAACGACGAATCTCACTTTGTTGAAATCGATTCTGACGGTATTCTTTATGATGCGGATTGGCCGGAAGATGTGGAGAGAATTAAGAATCATTATATAGAAGAAGCCGGGCATCTATGACACCCGGCTCAAACAGATCATATCTTTTTAAAGCAGCCCCTGTCCGACGTACATTCGTGCGGCGAGACGATATTAAAGTCCGGTCCAACCGCGCTGACTGTTTTTAAACATTGATACTGCGCCGTGATGTGTTTTTCGGTTGTTTCCGACTCGTCAAGCAAACCGGGAAACGACGGCCCGACTTTCATCAACATGGCGCAGGCTTTTTTCTTGTCTATCATGATGTCACCTGTTTTATCATTTATTAAAGTCAAGTTTGTTTCAGCTCTCGCACGGCTCGTTTTAGCAGATTGCGCGCGAGCACGACTTTATATTCATTTTGCTCCAACGGTTCTGCATCGGCAAATTCAACCACACCGGCTTTCAGCACATCGTCCTCGGATGCTGATTTGCCCTCAAGCATTTTTTCCGCCGAAAGCGCTCGCCATGGTTTGGGCGCCACACCACCGTAGACAATGCGCACGTTTGATAATTTCTCACCGTCGACTTTAGCGGCAACGGCCACACTCACCATGGCAAAATCAAACGAATCGCGTTCGCGGAATTTCACATAGTGGCTTTTGAGCGATTTGGATGCTGCCGGGATAAAAACCTTTGTGACCAGCTCATCGTCTTTGAGAATGTTTTCCTTAAAGGGATCTGTGTCCGGCAAAACAAAAAAGTCATCAGCTTTGACTTTCTTTTCACCCTTGGGACCGAGAATGAAAATTTGCGCATCCAGCGCAATGAGCATGGGCGCGACATCCGACGGATGAACGATGAAGCACGGATCGCCGCCGGCGATGCAGTGATATTTGTTCTCGCCATAAATGGCGAAACAGGTGTCGCCGCCTTTGCGCAAACAGTTGAAACGATCGCTGCGATAATACCAGCAGCGTGGCCGCTGACAAAGATTGCCGCCAAGGGTTCCCATATTGCGCAACTGGATTGTGCCGACGGATGTGACCGCCTCTATCAATCCAGGATAAGCTTGCGCTTCTTTGTCCTCGAGAATATCAGCCAATAACGTACCGGCGCCGATAAACAGGCCTTTGCGATCCGCTTTGATGAAATTTAACTCGCGCAGATTTTTCAGATTGACGACAACGTCGGGCCGAGATACACCTTCTTTCATGCGCGCCAAAGCATCGGTGCCGCCGGCATAAAGCAGTGCCTTGCTGCCGGCTTCGGTCAGAATTTTCGGCACGGCTTTTATATCTTTTGGATTTACATATTCAAATGATTTCATGATTTGCCCTCCTTTCCTTTTTCAATCGCCATGAGGACCTTGTCGGGCGTAATCGGTAATTCATACAGGCGGACACCAGTGGCATTGGCCACGGCATTGGCAATGGCGCCGATGCCGGGAATGGCCGGCGGCTCGCCAAGGCCGATGACCCCTCTCTCATGTTCATCAAAAAATGTCACATCAAAATCCGGCATTTCCAGGGCGCCGGGGATTTTATAATTTTCCAGATCGGCGTTTGGCATGATGCCTGTATCCGCATCGAGCAGGCGATTTTCAAACAACGTGTAGCCAATTTCGCCAATGATGGCGCCGTTCACCTGGTTTCGCGCCGTGAGCAAATTGAGCACCAGGCCGCAATCCTGGACGGCGATCATGCGTTTGACTTTGACGCGTCCGGTTTCGGCATCCACTTCAACCTCGGCAAACTGGCATCCTGCGGTACCGACGCTGGACAGACCTTCCGCCCACTGCGCTTTTTCGGAAATGGCTTTGCCATCGAGTGCAGCACATGCGGTTTTCCAGGAGATTTCACCTTCTCCAGGAATGGTAAAGACTTTCTTTTGGTAGGAGATTTCTTCAGCCGATGCCGAATATTCTTCGGCCAGAATGTCCTTAAATTTGGCCATTGCCGCTTCGGCCGCCAGCTTGACTGTCGGAGAAATCGACGGCGCCGTAACGCTGCCGCCGCTGGCCGGCGCCCATGGATAATCACTCTCGCCGATGAGCGGTTTCACATCCGACAAATCGAGTTCGAGTTCTTCAGCAACAAGCGCCGCGACAACCGTGCGTGTACCAACGCCAATATCCTGCGTGCCGATTTTGCAGTCCACTTTGCCATCGGGATAAATATTAACAATGGCTTCGGTTCGGCGATTGCCGCCGCCACCCCACGTTCCGGCACCAACACCGTAACCAATTAGTGTCGTACCTTTTTGGCTGCCGGTTTTGGGTCGATTTTTCCAGCCGAATTTTTCAGCGCCGATTTTATATTCTTGCTGACGGGTTTCATTCGGATCGTTTTTCTGGCGAAATTCAAGCGGATCGATGCCAAGTTTTTCCGCCAGTTCATCCATTGCGGATTCCATGGCAAAGTTGGCCTGCGGATGCCCGGGCGCCCGCATTGGAGCACCGGCGCCGGCGTTGATGTGAACATCAACATGCGACACTTTCCAGTTGGGGAATTTATAGATGTACGGCTGCGGCACACCGGCGCCCCCGCCAACACCACCTGTTCCGAACGATTCCATTTCAAACGCCGTAAGTCTGCCATCCTTTTTGGCGCCAATTTTAATTTTTTGCCAGGAGGATGGCCGATTGCCTGTAGTAATCAATTCTTCTTCTCGATCCAGCATGATCTTGACCGGCGCGCCGGCTTTCTTGGCGAGGTCGGCGCACACGACATTGTAATCCTTCGGCCCAAACTTGCTGCCAAAACCGCCGCCCATATGATGCGTGATGATGTGAATCTGATTTTCCGGGATATCCAGCGCTCTGGCCATGCCGCTGCGAGAGCCGTGCACGCCCTGCGTGGAATCCCACATATAAAGTTCATCGCCGCGCCACTCTGCCACGCAGCCGTGCGTCTCCAGCGGCGTATGAACCTGAACATTCATGTGGTACAGACGTTCGACAATCACGTCCGCGTCAGCAAAACCCTGTTCAACGTCACCTTCGCTGTTTTCATTTTTATTGCCAAGATTATTATCGCGCCCGCCAAAAACATTCGGAGCGCCTGCTTTGCGCGCCTCATCTTCCCGCACGGTGAAGGGAAGTATTTCATACTCTACTTTGATGAGTCGAAGCGCCTCAGCCGTAATTTCTTCCGAAACAGCAGCAACGGCTGCAATTTGATCGCCCACATAGGTCACTTCATCTTTGAGCTTGCCGATCACCGCTTTAACGCCCGGCATCGCCTCCGCTTTGCTGGTATCCACGCTCAGCACCTTGGCATGCGGATGAATGCTTCTTAGAATCCGGCCATACAGCAAACCCGGCAATTGAATATCATAGGTGTACTTGGCGGCGCCGGTCACTTTTTCGGCGCCGTCGACGCGCGTGACCTCTTTGTTGACATAGGTCATCTGATTCAATTCTTTCCACGGAGCCATCATCAACCTCCCTTCTTCATGGCTTTGGCGGCATCGTCGACCGCTTTGAACACATGCGGATAGGTACCGCAACGGCACAAATTGCCGGACACCGCCTGTTTGATCTCATCCATTGTGGGAGACGGATTATGGCGCAGCAATACGGCGCTGGACATGATAAAACCCGGCGTACAAAAGCCGCATTGCAGGGCGTCGTTTTTCACAAATTCTTTTTGAATGGGGTGAAGATTTTCGCCTGTGGCGAGCCCCTCGATGGTCTCAATCACCGCGCCCTCGGCATCAATTGCCAGCATGCTGCAGGCGAGGACAGTTCGGCCATTGAGGATAATGGTGCACGCGCCGCACTGTCCTTTATTGCAGACGCGTTTGGTGCCGGTAAATGAGAGTTGATCGCGCAGCGCATCAAGCAATGTCACGCGTGGATCGACGGAAATGGTTTTCTTTTGACCGTTCACGGTGAATGTCACTTTGGCGATATCCGGGCCGATCACATCACCGTACTGCTCCGAGGCGGATGTACGCTTGACAGACGTCAATACCGCCGTGCTGACAACGCCGCCGCCAACGCCCTTTATAAAACCGCGTCGCGACAGCCCGTCTTGTTTTTTTTCCTGGCTCATAAAATGACTCCCCGGGTTAGACTGGAGGATTATGTTCTTTTTATAAGATAATCCTTATTTTGACATGTTCAAGAAAAAACTGATCCAAAAACTCGTGCGATTAACGCAAAAGCACAGTCCGCATGCTGCTTTTTTTACTTTCAGTTGTTAATACAGCGATATAAACGCCGCTCGGCGCGGTGGCTCCATTAGTTGAAAAACCATCCCATGTAATGCGGTGTGGTCCGGCAGCCATTTTTTGGTTGAGCACATCCGCTTGCAGGCTGCCGGTGATGTCGTAAATTTGTAGTCTCACAAAAGATGAGACATCAAGATCAAATTCAAAAAATGTCGAAGAGTTAAATGGGTTTGGGTGATTCTTCAATCCGAAACTGTCGGGAGTTTTTGATGGATGATCGTTTATTGTTGTAGCCAAAACTTTTTTCTCAACCTTTTGTAACAGAATGGGCTGATTCTTTTTCAAGTCGTAAAAGCCCTTAAAAGACTGAATCTGTTGACTGTCATAGGCCAATAAATCCGCGACGAAACGAGGCGTTATGGTTTGATAATACATGGCTACGGTGATGTTGAATTCTGTTTCCGTCGCCGCTATTTTATAGGCAATGTGATCCGAACCGGAACCTTCATTGTCCCGGGGGGAAAAGTCCGCATCATCGTTTGCTGCGCCCATGATCGCGATGTGCTCGTAACCCTCAACATCGCGGTGAAAACCAAGTGGCGGCAGGCGGTTGTCCTTAAGATACGTCGCACCGCGCAGCAGCGTATAGGTGACCTGTCCGTTAACATCACCCATAATGGATTCATAAATCTGCACTTGATCTTCTCGTGTGATCGATTGAAAATGTGGTTCGAACGTGTCGTCAAGCCCGAAAATCTCTCCGTCGGCATTCAAGGCGCCGGAGGTAAAGATGGACTCCTGATCTTTATTTTTGATATCCACATACAACCAAACCCGACGACTTGGGAAGCCAGTCGGGAATTTATGTCCGGCCAAATTTTTGACATAGACGTGAACGATCAAACTGTCGTGCTCAATAAAGCTATCCGTCGACAATTCGACTGTATGCTTTTTCAATAACCGCTCTTCTTTTGCCATCGTGCTATCAAAATGAACATCATCCGCGGTTACGCCAAGTTCTTTTGCATTTTCTTTCATCAGTGCGATCATATAGGCATTGCCGCCGACAAAATCATGTTTCCACACCGGCTGACGTTTGGTATTCAGCCACGGCGGGCGAGCGGCTATTTTCATTGGCTCATCCACGGCAGGCATGTGACAGGTTTGGCATTCGATGTTATCGCCTGGATAATCGCTGTTCCGCCATTCAAGATAAGGCGTCTGTTCCGGAAAAGTACCGGCTACCTCACCGTTATCATCCACATACGGCGTGAAAAGCGTGTGGCAGGTGGCGCACAGCTCCGAAGAACGGATATGCTCCGAATGTGTCGGCGTGAATCCGGTCTGATTGAACATAGGCGCGGCTGTCGGATTTGGATAAGGCCCAAATATAACATGATCATTTGTGATGTCATAATGTCCGGAAAAACTAGTTTCTAGCCCGAAATTGGTGTCTTGAATTTGATGGCACAGCGTGCAACTCACGCCATCCCGTCCCAGCGGATCGTTCACAGCCTGTTCAAAAGAATAGGTCTCCTCACCGTTGTGAATGGCCTCCGTGCGCGCCAATGGCGCATGGCATGTCGTGCATTTGTCTTCAATGACAGTTCTCAAATGCGGAGTCGCAATCCCCTCGGCCGTAACTTTGGCTTGCCATAACGGATCTTTTGCCGAATTGGCCATCATGGTCGAGCGCCATGTGGACATGGGAGAAATGTCTTTTCCGCTGGTAGTGACGAAAGTCTCGCCCTGAGCGCTATGGCACATCAGACAATTGCCGGAACCGCTAAACAAGGTTGACGTCTCGGTCGGCAAATTCTGAGCTGGGCCTCTTGTAGTAAAAAATAAAACAACAAGTAATACTGTTTTTCCGGCAAACCGGAACCAGGTCTTATTCAAGATGATTGTCATGATTGGTCTCATTTCCGTGATTTTTTTGTCCTGTAATTATCTCCACAATGACAGAGGGTCGTTTCTTCAGTCGGGCCGACAAAAGGCGAACTTGGTCACGCGCACTGGCCTCAATGCCATTTTGCGAAAGATTAGCCAGCGCAACCGTTAGAGGAACATCATTCTGTTGACAGACCTGCTCAACCGTCATTCGGCCCCAGCCGCCGTTGCCCTGCCCATTGCCGTTTCTTTCGGAAAGATTGTTTTTCGATCGCACGCTCTCATAAATAGCCGCCGGAGCAATGTTGTTGCTTTTCGCAATATCTTGAATCGTTTGCTCCGGGCTAAAGCTCCATCCTTTGCTGAGCATGATCTTCTGGAAATCGTCGAGTGGAATATTCACAGCCTGACAAAATTGCGCAACCGTAAAATCCTCAGCATGCGGCACCGGCGGTTGGGCGTCCATACGATGCGCCCAATACTCCTTCATCCCCTCATTCCAATCCATAATTTGTTTGAACGGCTGAACGTTCTGGATGGAAGCTACAACGAGATAAATTGAAAACAAAAGAACCAGCGCCAATTCCATTTTTAAATTGATCGTGGTTTGCGCTCTTTTTTTAATATAGGACCACAGCAGTTTCCAATTGTAGTAGATGTGCACTAAAATTATGATGAAAAAGATGAGCGAGGAGTTGATATGCAACGCTCCCCATGTATGTTTATCCAGTCCCCAAAAGGTCCAGTTGGTCCAGTTGGCAATTTTGCCCTGAGGGGTAAAATAAAGCACAATACCCGACACGAGCGAGATGAGAAAGGACGCCGTGGTTAAAAGGGAAACAAATCCGCGGAATTTAAAATGATATTTGAACACAAGGACTCCGTTCACAGATAAAAAAGCACGGACAAAACGGTTTGATTTAGTTAATGGTGCTATCCCGATCTGATTTGTCCATTTTATCCGCGCTAATGGGTTTAGAAATTCTGCGATAATCCGATTGAAAAATTTCGAGTGTTGTAAATGTAGTAAGGATCGTTTGACGTGTTCTTGATAATCGACAGATCAAGCGTAAAACGTACCGGCGCCATCGAGCTGTTATATTTCCACGCTTTGGAAATGGACAACCAGCCAATAACTCGATGGTCATCTCGCAGCCGTTCATCCGGATGAGGCAGACCATCCAGATCAAGCGCCAATCGAGTGCTGTAATGCTTTTGCAAGAACATCCCGCCCACGGACGCTTCAACCTTCCACGGCAGTTTTTGTTTTAGCGTGATGTTGAACTGTTCGGCGTCATAACCGAACGGATCATCAAACAGTTCTTCATCCGAATAATAGTAGCCTTCCTCGTCAACGAGATAGCGAACCGAGCTTTTCAGCGAGCGGCGCAGCAATGCTTGGGCGCTCAAACCGGTTGTCGGCGTCACCGCCTGGCCAATTTGCAGCAGTCCGACCACTTGTCGACTCTGGCCGTCACCATCCATGTGCAGCTCGGAAAAATTCTCAATAGGTTGGGCATTTGTTTGCCGATAGACTTTTTGCATATAATCCACTTCGCCAATCAGCGAAGTGCCGGTGTTGAAGGAGCGGCTCAGCCGCAAGTAATTTACATTTTGCCAATACGAATACGGCGACAGATTATCATAATCTCGTAGGCGAATATTCGTTCCGACATAGCCGAAAAGCTGCGGCCGCAGGGCTAGTTTGACATTGAGGAATCCGTATCCCTGCTGATACTCATACCATTTGTAATCGTCGCTATGGAAACGCATATTGCCCGATAAACCGGCGCTGAGTTTGGCGGTATCGAAATTCTTGTAATAGGACAACCCGGCGCGATGCAGAGAAAAACTGCGATAGTCATATTGTTCGAACAATGTTGCCGAACCTTGATAAAACGTCCGCACGCCGTGGCTCTCCCCAAGGAGGTCATAATTGAGATGGCCCTGAACGTATTGATAATAATCCGGAAGCTGCCGATAATTGCCAAATATATTTGAGGCGTAACCGCTCTCCGCATCCACTGAAAAACCGATTTGACAAAAAGCATGTGCGGCAAACGCCATTAGAAAAAGTGATATGATCTTGTGTAATTTCATCGTCGTGTCCTCTGGTCAATTCTATAGTGAATTGACAAAGCGGTGACGAGTCAGCTCGTCACCGCAAGTCTTCCGAAATTAACCTCTACCGCCGCGATTGCCCTTGCCACCGCGATTGCCATTGCTGTTGCCGGCATCGTCGTTGCCTTCGCCGGCGCCGTTTCCGGAGTCACCGTTTGCGCCATTGCCAAAACCTTTGCCGCCAAGTTTGGCGCCGCGTCCAAGACAGTCTTCCGGTTTTTCCCAGTCGGCATCCTGGCCATTTGGAATACCATCGCCATCAGCATCAGGGGCGTTATCGTTAAAGCCGTCACCGTCTTCATCGACAAAACCGTTAAAGGCGCGGCCGCGGCCTTTGCCCTGGCCATTGTTATTTCCGGTATCCGGGCGAACGTAATCGTCATCCTGGCCGTTCGGAACACCATCGCCATCGGCGTCCGGCGCATTGTCGTTAAAACCATCACCGTCTTCATCGACAAAACCGAGTCCACCTTGACCTTTACGAGCATTCGATTTATTGCCTTTTCCGCCATTTTGATTTTGATTGGAGCCGTCTTCCGGTTTGACATAATCGTCATCCTGGCCGTTCGGAATACCATCACCATCATCATCGGCTGCATTGTCATTGACACCATCGCCGTCTTCATCAACAAAACCTTTGTCGGCTTTTTTGCCATTTTGTGAACCGCCGGCAACATAATCCGGGTCCTGTCCATTGGGGATGCCATCGCCATCAGCGTCGGGCGCATTATCATTGATACCGTCGCCGTTTTCATCAACAAAACCGGCGTCGTGATTGTCATTTTGTGCATAAACATCATTTGAGGTGAAAAGAACAAATGCCGCCATCAGAGCAGCCAAACCGAGTAAAAGGGTGAATCGTTTCATAATAAAATCTCCTGTTATTTTTATGGATTAAAATTATTGTCCGAAGCTTCAGCCATTCCTTATACAACTGCCGTGCCAAAACAGGATGATCATTTTCGTCTGGACTTATATCATTAAATTAATGAGACTTGAAGCACTTTGATTTTTGTCATTTTTAAAAACATCAATTAACAGTTCGACCGAACGGTCGACTTTGTCGACCATCTGGTCGAATCTTTCTTCCAATTAAAGTATCAAATCGTTATCTTGGCATGGATAAAAAGGACATACATATGAACGCCTCGTTCAAAAAGCCGTCTTTAAAAAAACAGCGAATCCCGGTGAACGCCAAAATTGTCATCCCCTTAACGATTGTTCTGAGCATCATTCTGATTATTTCAGCGCTGCTGGACTATTGGGGTTCGCGGCGCGAACTGTCGCATATCCTGCAGGAGCAATCGCTGGCTCTCATAACCGCCCTCGAAAAAGGCAGCCAAAATGCCATAGCATCGTACAATCTTGTTGAAGAAATTGTCGCCGAACGTTTGTTGGATAACGCCCGACTTTTGGAGGAGCTGGATTTTGCGGGTCAACTCACGAAGCCGCTGCTGCAAAAGGTTGCGGAGGAAAACGATATTTTTCGCATTAATGTTTTTGATGCCGAGGGCAATAAAGTTTTGGCTTCTTTTGAGGGATTTGGATGGGGCGCCACACGAGGTGCATCGAACGATCTTTTGCAGATCATCCAGGACGAGAATGCGGACGAACGCATCCAGGGGTTCCACAGCAGTCGTTTTGGCGGCGGTCAGCGATTTGCTGTCGCCAAAAAACGGCGTAATGGCGGCGTCATCGTCTTGAATGTGGACTCGGCGGACATGTTCGAGTTCAGGCGATCCATTGGCCTCGGCAATTTAATTCGGCAAATCGGTGAAAATGATGGCGTCGAATATATCGTGATTCAGGACACATCAAACATCATTATTGCCACCGAAGTCGTCGATTCACTGTCCACGGTGAACAGTGATATGACGCTGGAGACCACGCTACTTTCCGGCATTTCGGCAACGCGATTTTCCAAATATAACGACAAACAGATTTTTGAAATCATCCATTTATTTGATGAGAAAAACGGCGAACTTCTTCGCATCGGTCTCAGCGCTTCGCATATCCAGGAAGCACAAAACAGCGCCCTTACGCGCGCGGTGCTCTCCTCCCTCCTGTTGCTGGTTTTTGGAGTTATCGCTGCGAGTTGGGTCATCAGCAATCAGAATGTCCGCTCGCTTAAAAATGCCTACGCCCGAATAGAAACCTATACCGGCAGCATGTTGGAACACATGACGGACGCGATTGTGGCCGTGGACGGCGCCGGCATTCTTACGCTGGTCAACAGCGCCGCGGAACAACTGTTTGCCGTACGGGAGCGCGATGTTGTCGGCAAGGCATGCGCTGATGAAATTGTGGCGATTTGTCCCTACCTCAATATCGGACGAGAATCCGGCTTGACTCAAACATATTCGGATGAAAAACTGGAATCAACCGGTCGAACAGTTATTGCAGATTTGAGCGTCAATGTGATCAAAGACTCTGAGGATAGACCGGATATTGTTTTTGCCGTGATCCGGGACGTTACGGACATCAAACGATTGGAAGAAAATCTCAAACGAAAAGATCAGCTTACCGCCATGGGCCATCTCGCATCCGGCGTGGCGCATGAGATACGCAATCCGCTCAATGCGATCGGCATGATTGGCCAGCGACTCAAGGCGGAGTTCAGGCCAACGGAAGATGAGCAGGAATACGCGCAACTCACATCAACTGTGGTGAGCGAAACCCGGCGCATTAACGACATCATTCATCAGTTTCTGCAATTTGCTCGGCCGGCGGCTCTGGTAAAAGTGCCAACGGATTTACATGCGCTCATCGACGATGTCTCATCCATGTTGAAAACGCAAGCGGAGAGCAAAAATGTAACATTAACCGTGCAGTGCGAAAAGTTGCCCCCCATTCAACTCGATGCTGACAAGATGCGCCAGGTGCTCTTGAATCTTGGGCAGAATGCTATTGATGCGTGTGACGCCAAAAATCGCGTCACGCTATCGTGCCATGCCGAAAACAAGATGCTGCTCTTTGAGATCTCCGACACCGGCAAAGGCATGACAAGCGACGAGCTAAAGAAAATTTTCAATCTCTATTTCACTACCAAAGAAAAAGGCACGGGCATTGGGCTGAGCGTTGTGCAACAGATCATTTCACAACACAACGGCGTCATTGACGTCCGTTCCGAGGTAGATAAAGGCAGCTCTTTTATTTTTTCTCTGCCCATGGAGTAACTATGCAAAAACTCGCTATTCTTGTTGTTGATGACGAAGCGGTTCAACGCGACACGTTGACAGGCTTTTTGAAAAAAAAGGGATATACGATTGAAACGGCCGAGTCCGGCGCCAGGGCGCTAAATGTCATCCAGAGCAAAACTATCGATCTCGTTTTGACCGATATGCGTATGCCCGAAATGGATGGCGCCGAGTTGTTGGTCAGAACAAAAAATATGAATCCTGATATTGATGTGATCGTCATGACGGCTTTCGGCAGCATGGAAACCGCGGTATCGGCGATGAAAAATGGCGCGACAGATTTCATTACCAAACCAGTCGATTTGGAACAGCTTGAAATCACCATCAAAAAGACTCTTGAGCGCAAGCAATTGAGCGACGACAATAAACGCTTGCGCGAGCTGGTGAATGAAAGACTATCATTCAAAGGTATCATTAGCGCCAGCAGCGTGATGGAACAGGCGTTGAGTCTTGCCGCCCGAGTGGCGCGAAGCAAAGCGACAACTCTTATTATGGGCGAAAGCGGAACGGGAAAGGAATTAATCGCCAAGGCCATCCACCTGGCCAGTGACCGGGCGGAGAGTCCATTCATCGCAGTGAACATGGCCGCGCTGTCGGACAATCTTGTTGAAAGCGAACTTTTTGGCCACGAAAAAGGTGCGTTCACCGGCGCCAATCAACAACGCAAAGGGCGGTTTGAACTGGCGGATGGCGGTACGCTGTTCATCGATGAAGTCGGTGACATCCCGCTGAGCACGCAAGTAAAATTGCTGCGCGTTTTACAGGAGCAATACATAGAGCGAATCGGCTCATCCGCGCCGATTCGCGTTGATGCCCGCGTTGTCGCGGCCACCAATCGCCCGCTTGAAGAGATGGTGAAAAACGGCGAGTTTCGTGAGGATTTGTATTATCGGTTAAACGTCGTCAAAATCAACGTTCCGCCGCTGCGGCAGCGCAAAACCGATATTCCGCTGCTGGCTGATTTTTTTATTCGGAAATTTGTCGAGCTCAACGGCAAAGCAATTCAAGGCATCTCGCGTGAGGCCATGGACCGGCTTTTTAAGTACGATTATCCCGGCAATGTGCGCGAGTTGGAAAATATCATTGAACAGGCCGTTGTGCTGGCTCGAGAGGACATTCTTCAGGTGGATGATTTGCCCATGACCCTGCAGCAATCATCGGCTTCCACATTAAATGATTTTTCAACCGGCTCCTTTCAGGAACGCGTCGAAGCGTTTGAGAGATCGCTAATCCAGCATGCCCTGGAAATGGCTGACGGCGTTCAAACCAAAGCGGCCGAGTCGCTTGGAATGAGTGAGCGGCATTTGCGGTACAAGCTGCAAAAATACGGCATGAAATAGTCAGCTTGTTTTGGCCGTCGTACTTTCCTCCACAACCGACCGGCCGAGAAGCACCCCCATCCATTGTGTTGACTTGCGGCTCTCAAGATAGATTTTAACCGACATGGTGAGCGGCACGGACAGCAGCATGCCGACCGGTCCGAGAACCCATCCCCAAAAAACGAGGGACAGAAAAACGATCAACGTTGACAGCCCCATGCCGATGCCCATGGTTCGCGGCTCGATGATATTACCTATGACCATATTGATGACGAGAAAAATGGTGAGAACAATGATGGCCTGGATCCAGCCAAGCTGAATGAACGCCAGGAGCGTTGGCGGAATGGCGGCGATGATGGAACCGATATTGGGCACATAGTTCAACAGAAATGCGAGCAAACCCCACAACAGCGCAAAATCAACGCCAACCAGCATCATTGAAAATCCGATAAACAGTCCGGTCGCCAGGCTGATGGCGGTTTTCAGGGCGATATAGTGCTGCATCACTTTGGCAAAACGTTTCAGATCGTCCATCGTTTTTGATTCTTTGCCCCACACGGCCATCACCTTGCCGGGTACGCTCGCCGCTTCCAGCAAAATAAAAACGACGGTCATAAGAATGAGCACCGTTTCGCTCAACATGCTGGTTAACGTCGTGAGCATGCTGCCGATCACATTCATGATGGTGCCGGGATTCAGCACATCGAGAACGGTATCCCGCGGAATTTCCACGCCTTTTTCATTGAGATAGGCGACCGTACCGCCAACGAGCCGGGTGAATTTGGCTTGATACGACGGCCACGTTTCGGTAAAATCATTCACTGACGTTCCGATCATCACGCCAAGCAAGGAGCCGAACGCGATGATGACAAGCAACACCACAATGATGGCAACGGCCGTCGGAACCTTGTATTTTTTCAATAAAAAGAAAAGCGGGCCACAGACAAAAGCAATAAAAATGGCGATCAACAGACGAACGACCATCGAGCTGGCGGCGCGCATACCGGCAATGACAACCATAAAGGCGGCGGCATTCAAAAGCACATTGCGCGTATGAGGTTTTTGGACTTCGGGCATGATTTACCTGCAAAAAATATTCAATTGACATTAATCACTTTTTGCCAATCTTTCAAGTGATAATTGCCTGTTACGATTTATTATTTCATTCTGTTTCCTGTTGCAATAATGAATTAAAACTGTAAATTCGTTCATTAAAAAAATGTTTTGAGGGAGAAGTGGACCGGGTAATTATCGGCATTCATGGATTACGAAACAAACCGGCAGCGGCGCTGCTGAAAGACTGGTGGATTCTGTCCATTCGCGACGGATTGGAGCATTTAGCCAAGCCGCAACCGGCTTTTCAGTTTGAATTATTGTACTGGACTGATCTGCTCTATAAAAATCCGAGCGATCCGTTTTTGCTCGACAGAAATGCGCCGCTGTTTTTGAAATATCCCTATAAAAAGTTAAAGTACAATCAGGCATCTATCATCGATAAACGTCGGCAGCGCCAACTGGAACGGCTGGAGCAGGTGTCCAATCAATTGTTTCACAGTGATCGAATTTTGACCAGCTTCGAAGGTTTTTCGGATCGCCTGATTCATTCGCGTTTTCACGATCTGGAAGTTTATTTTCGCAGCGGCACCGGCTACCAGGAAGCATATGATCGCCCTATCCGCGATGTCATTTTGGAACGACTCGCAGCGTTACTGAAAAAATATCGGCACAAAAAAATTATGCTGCTCACGCATTCGATGGGATCGATTGTCGCTTTTGATCTGCTCAGTCAGCCGGATATGCCCTACAAGATTGATACCTTGATCACCATGGGAAGTCCGCTGGGCCAACCGACCATCATGTCGAAATTCACCAGCGAAAATCCGGTCATTCACAAACTAAAAGTCCCGGATAATTTGAAAAAGTGGATCAATTTTGCTGACCTGAATGATGTCGTCGCGCTGGATCCAACGTTAAATAACGACTATGCGCCCAGCGACAGCGGCGTGTTGCCCGTTGATATTTTCATCAAAAATAGATATGAATGGAATGGTGTTGTCAATCCGCACTCCGTTTTCGGCTATTTACAGGCTCCCGAGTGCGCATCGCAGATTTATGATTTTTTAGTCCAGGATCGTTCCGCTATGCCCATGGCCCTCAACTATCTTTATCAGACGTTTCGCGACAGCTTGTTTTCCGAAAAGAAACGGCGTCGGCAACGCTCCCGTTCTCGCGCAGAAGTCGACACCACTAAAAACGACAGTAATTCATTTGAATACAAGACAAGGAGAAACAGATGAAAAAATTGACCTCGCCTTTTGATCCGTTTGTCGATAGGCGTACCCTTTTGAAAGGATTGGCTGCAACGTCCGCCCTGGCCGCAACAGCACCGTTAAAGCTTATGGGGCACAGCATGGCGGATCTTGAAACCGTGGCTCTGAACGGCAATATCAACCACTCGGTGAGCGCCTGGTGTTATACCGGCGGCAAAAATAAAATTACTTTGGACGAGCTTTGTATCGCCGCCAAAAAAATGGGCATCAAGTCCATTGAACTTTTGGGCAAAGATGACGTGGCGACCGTTACGGCGCATGGGCTCACCTGCGCCATCGTCAGCTCGCACAACATCGCCAAGGGAATGAATCGAATTGAAAACCACGACGAATGTATTGAAAAAATCAAACACGGCATTGATGTCGCCGCCGAGTATAATTGCCCCGCCACAATCAGCTTCTCCGGCAACCGCGACGGCATGGACGATGACCAAGGCATCAAAAATGCTGTTATCGGATACAAGAAGGTCGTCGGTTATGCCGAGAAAAAAGGTGTGACCATCAATATTGAGTATTTGAATAGTAAAGTGAATCATAAAGATTACATGTTTGATAATATTCGCTGGGGCGCCGAGGTGTGTAAACAAGTCGGTTCCGAGCGCCTGAAAATTTTGTACGATATTTATCATGCACAAATTATGGAAGGCGATATCATCCGCACCATTCAGGATTATCATCAGGTCATCGGGCATTACCACACTGGCGGCGTGCCGGGACGGAATGAAATTGACGAGACGCAGGAGCTTTACTATCCGGCGATTATGAAGGCCATCGTGGCGACCGGATATACCGGCTTTGTTGGCCAGGAATTTGTGCCCGTGAGCGACACACCGCTGTTGTCGTTGGCCGCCTCCATAAAGATTTGTGATGTTTGAGGCGAGCCATTTGTTTTCCCTTGCAATTCGTAAGAGTAATTTTTACCTTAACACATTCAAATTAAAGGTATTTTCGAGAATAATATGGATCCCCTTTTTGTCTCTTCGATTATCGCTCTGGGCGGACTTGGTTTACTGTTTGGCGCCGGCCTGGCCTACGCCTCGAAAAAATTTGCGGTTTATGTTGATCCCAAAGTGGAGCAAATAACGGAAGCGCTTCCCGGCGCCAATTGCGGCGCTTGCGGCAAACCCGGTTGCGCGGCCTATGCGGAAGCGGTCGCAAAGGGCGAAACGCCGCCGAATATGTGCTCGCCCGGCGGCGCCGATGTCACGGCCATCATCGCCAAAATTCTCGGCGTCAAAGCTGAAGCTGCCGATCCCAAGGTCGCTGTCGTACAGTGTCAGGGTGACTATGAAAATGCCGTCGAAAGATTTACCTACGAAGGCGTGCAAGATTGCAGCGCCGCCGAGCTGGTTGGCGGCGGATCAAAAGCCTGTTCTTACGGCTGCCTCGGTCTCGGCTCCTGCGTCAAAGCCTGCCCGTTTGATGCCATGTACATGGGTGAGAACGGCCTGCCCGTTGTTATTGAAGATAAATGTACCGCGTGTAATGTCTGCGTCACCACCTGCCCGCGCGGTATTATGGCGCTCATTCCCCGCAAACAAAAAGTCTTTCTCGGCTGCGTTTCTTTGGATAAAGCCAAAGATGTCAAATCCGTGTGCAAGGTTGGTTGTTTCGCCTGCAAGATTTGCGCGACACCGAAAGTGACGCCGGAGGGTCATATTGAAATGGATGGCAACTTGCCGGTCATTAAAAATATTGAATCTGATGATTTATATACAGCTTTTGACAAATGCCCGTCAAACTGCTATGTCATTCGGATTCCACGGCCGGAGGTTCAAGTCGTTGAAGAAGTAAGTAGTGAAAGTGAATCATAGAGGTCATAATGGAAATTACATTTGAAAAAGTCGATGAGGTGCTCGATACGGTCCGCCCGGCACTCATGGCGGATGGCGGCAATGTCGAATTGGTCGATGTTGCAGACGGTATCGTCAAGCTTCGTCTGCAAGGCGCCTGCGCCGGATGCCCAATGTCACAAATGACGCTGCGCATGGGCATTGAGCGCGAACTGCGTAAACAACTACCGGATATTCAACAGGTTGTTTCTGTGTAAATTCAAGCGGTCTGAAACTTCAGACCGCTTTTTTTATGACCACTCACGGGAATGACGCATGATATATCGCCGTGCCACAATAATTGGAATTCGCGTCATCGTGCCGTTTTACAACTTTTATTTTCAACATTTGGACATTTTACCTTGAAAATAATTCTTGCGCCCGACTCGTTCAAGGAAAGCCTCTCGGCAATTGAGGTTTGCCGCGCGATGGAAAATGGCGTGCGCTCCATTCTTCCACAAGCGGAAATCATGCACCTGCCGCTTGCAGATGGCGGCGAAGGTACGGTCCGCACGCTCGTCGCTGCCACAAAAGGAAAGATGT
>CAYSNA010000058.1:1845-17727 GCA_964432185.1 uncultured Cytophagia bacterium | reverse complement strand
GGCAGCATGACGCCGAGCATGGGATTCTTGGGCGCAACAAACTCGGACAACTCGTTATCGCGGTTGCTTTTCTGCAACAGGACAATCGGCGATTCCGGCGTACACAACAAGCGGCGCTCGGTTTCGTTCAATCGGCAATAAAAATCAACTGCTTTCAAATCAGAAAGCATAATGGCGAACGGCTTTTCATCGCGCGTTTTTTTCAGACGCAGCCGCCGAACCGCATCATTATTCGTGGCATCGACCATCAAATGAAAACCGCCCAATCCCTTGACGGCGACAATCAAGCCATCCTGAAGAAAACGAACCGCTCGGTCGATGGCATCCTGGTGCGTGTTCAACGTATTGCCGCGCTCATCCCACAACTGCACGTGCGGGCCGCAGTCGGGGCAGGCATTGGGCTGGGCATGAAAACGGCGGTCGAGATGATCGCCATATTCCGCCTCGCACTCGGGGCACATGGTAAAGCTTTTCATCGTCGTATTTAGCCGATCGTAAGGCAGCAATTCTATAATGCTGAAACGTGGGCCACAGTTTGTGCAGTTGGTGAACGGATAAAGATAACGGCGATTTTTCGGATCAAAAATCTCAGCGAGACAATCGGGGCACGTGGCGATATCCGGCATCATCCAGGCAGTGGCGGGTACATTCGCACTGCTCTTGTCAATTTTAAAATCCGTATAACCGAGAGGATCTACAGACACGTATTTCATCGAGTGAATTTTGGCAATGGATGGTTTTTCCAAAGGAATGGACGCAAGAAAAAGTTCCAGTTGTTTTCGCTCCCCTTCAGCCTCGATGAACAAACCGTTTGTCGTATTGCGCACCCAGCCGGTCAAATGCAGGTTTCTGGCCAACCGCCAAATGAACGGGCGAAATCCGACGCCTTGCACGGCGCCCTGAATGTGAATTTTCAATCGATGCGTTTGCATTTAGTGCCTGGATTCCAATCCTTCGGTCGATTTTATCAACTCGATTACATTATTCTGCACGAAAAAAATATTCTCTTTGTCACGTTGAATGATTTCTGTGATCAGCCCGGTAAACGGATTCGGATGCGTGAAAAGCTGCTTGAGACCGCCGCCGGTATCGATAACTTTTTCGGAGGTGAACTCGACGCCTTGGAATTTCAGTTGCTCCCAAGTCTCATAGATATTTTCCACCAGGTAGGCCATGTGGTGCAAACGATTGCCAAACGTTTTCACCCATTTACTGATGATATTATCGTCTTCCAAACCTTGATCAACAAAAACATAAAAGGGATTTCCTTCGAGTTGAAGTACATTTGAGATGGCGGTAGAGCCGCCCAGGTCAAGCGTCATCTCCTGCACCAGACGATAACCTAATTGGTTGGTGTAAAAATCAACCACGGGACGAATATCGTCGACGCGAAATGCAACATGATCCAATCGGGTAAAAAGCATAAAGGCCTCGTTCAGTCTAGTTGTTTGAGCCAATCAATCCATTCATCAATACCAGCGCCGGTTTTGGCGGACGCGTGAAAAAATACAAGGTTTGGATTGATTCGAAGAGCATTTTGGAGAAAGACATCAACGTCGAAATCAACATAATCCAAAAGATCAATTTTATTGAGAACACACACATCCGCGACACGAAACATTTTTGGATATTTCAGCGGTTTGTCATCGCCCTCGGTGGTGCTGATGATGACGACCTTTTTATCCTCGCCGAGATCGTAACTTGCCGGACAAACAAGATTGCCGACGTTTTCAATGAACAGCAGCTTGGCCTCATCGAGCTGCAGATTTGATAACGCATCGCGCACCAGCATGGCGTCCAAATGGCAACCGCCGTTGGTGACGATCTGCACGACCGGTACGTTGTATTTGGCGATGCGCTGCGCATCGTTGTCGGTTTGCACGTCGCCCTCAATAACAGCAGTTTTGACATCGCCGAGTTTTTCCAATGTCCGTTCAAGCAGTGTCGTTTTACCGGAACCCGGCGAGCTCAACAGGTTGAGAACGGTGATGTTTTTTTTCTTAAAGCCTCGGCGCAGGTCATCCGCCACTTCATCATTTTTTTCCAGCACCTTGCGCTCTACAGTAATTACGGACATGATTCGACCTCTATCTCTTTGATGAAAAATTCGTTTCCCGTTTTGACTTCAATATCAGCCGATTGACAGGCCGGGCAGAGAAATTCGTACTCGTTCAATCCAAATGATTTTTGACACGTTTGGCAGAGCGCCGAGATGGGAATGATGGTGATGTCGAGGATAGAGCCGCAAATCGGCGTGTCAAAAGTGAGCGAGTCGTACGCGTGCTGCAGCAGGTCCGGCACAACGGCGATCATTTCACCAATCGACACCTTGACGCCTTTGAGACGGCATCCCGGATGCTCGTTCAGCGTTTCTTCCACAATGGCGATGATGTCTTGGGCGATGGAGGTCTCGTGCATGATTCATCCTCGCCCAAAGTTTATTAAAACCGGGGCATGACCGAGCGCCGGGACAAAAATCACCTTGAAAAAGAAACGGGCATAAATAGAGTTGTGGGACGTGGGATGTGTTGGTTCATAAATCATCAGCGTATCCGCTCCTGTTGTTCGAATCCGCTCCAGCATCAATCTGTACCCATAGTTACAAATAAGCACACAAAAACGCAATGATTAATTTTCAACGGTGTTTATGAAAAACTCGTTTCGAAAACAGGGCACAGAGAAACGCACTCGTCATTAATAAAAAACCGATGACAAGATTGGCTTTAATGACCACCTCTTCGTAAAACGAAACGTAATGCGACCAATCGAGAATCAGCATAAAACCGATCATCGACACGAGCAGAATGGCCAGCAGCAGCTTGAGATTTTTTGTCGGATGAAAGGCGAGTATCAGCACTGTGAGCACAATAACAGCCATGCGAAAGATCGGAAAATAGGCCAACTGACTGGCCAGGGCGTCCAACAAATAGACCATCGACGGCAAACGCATTTTTTTGCGGCCGTCTTGCACGACCATCACTTTTTCCGTATCCGGGCTCATACCCTCCTGCCCGTTCACTTTGATCCACAGATGTTTCATGCTGCCGACAATGTTGGCGTCCGTATAACCGCGCGAGCGAAAAATGGCCACGGCAAGAATGGCGCGGCCGTCGCAATCTTCCCGGCCGCGCTTCCAGGTTTCTTCAGCGGACGGCCAGTATTCGGCGTTGCTCCAGTTGTCCCAATCAAATTGATACGGCACGTGCTGGTAGACAAAACGAACGATAGTATTGTATTCGTCCTTGAAGGAATAATCCTCCGGCAGCATGGAATCAATTGTCGCATTGACAGTTTTCAAATCGTCAAACGATTGAAAAAGTTGTTCCGTATTAATGTAGGCGGAAATCTGTTTGACATTCAGCACGGGATTTGGCGAGACGACAATCATCAACACAAAGAGAAAAAATACGAACTTGAGCATAAAACGAATGCCAGTGGATCGGCCGGCAAGCCAATCCCACATCGCGATGATTTTCTTCATATGAGCGTTCCTGATGTGTGACGTTTTAAATGGTGGGATCAATATAAAAAAAGGGCGCGACAGATGCCGCACCCTTTTTTCAACTTAACGCATAAAGACGAGTCGCCTCACTTGGGCAAAATCGTTCGCTTCAATTTGATAGAAATAAACGCCGGTAGGTACGATGGCGCCGTTGACATCGGTTCCATCCCAGGTGACTTTGTACGATCCAGCCGCCTGAAATTTGTCGGCCAGCGTTTTCACCAATTGGCCTTGAAGGTTAAAAACCTGCAGCTTGACGTTCGCGGCTTCCGGCACGCGATACTCAATAATGGTAGATGGATTGAACGGATTCGGATAGTTTTGCGACAATCCGTATTCCGACGGGGCGCTGGTCACTTCATTTTCAACATTGGTGATTTCGCCGGTATCCATAACAACGTTCACATCGGTGTAATCCATATCGCCATCCGCACTGACGCTCAACATAGAGGCGGACGCCATATCCGGCGTATTCGGATAATAGGTCGTCTCGTAGAGCGAGCGGCTGACCATTACCATGTAGTCGCCCTCATCCAGACCATCGAGCGAATAGGTGCCATTTTCGCCGCTAATTTCGGAAGCGACAACATTGTCTTCGCCATCTATCGCGTATACAAACGCACCTTCAACCGGGAGGCCGCCCTGGCTCTGAATTCGGCCGCCGATACTACCGAAACGACCGTTGCCAACGCCTTGGGCGAATTTATGGCCCTGACGCAATGTGAGGGCAAAGTTTACATCGGTTTTTTCCGCAACACCGTCAAGTTCAAAAACCGTGGCTTTGCGCGGATTGCGGACGTTATCGTAAAACTCGGCCAGATAATCGCGCGCCCAGGAAGCAACAACGTAGTTGCCTTCCGGAATACCGGCAACCTTGTACATGCCCTGATCATCGGTCACCGTGGTGTAATAAATCCGGGTCCATGTTTTCATATCCCCGTTGAACCATTTGTGTTTCAATGTCGGAAAGACCACAACCAGTGCGCGGGAGAGCGGTTCGCCGGTTTCTTCATCGGTTACGAGACCGCTAATGAGACTGCCTTCGTCTACGAGTGTTGGCACGCCAAAATTGATGCCGGGCGTATCTTCTCCGGCAGCGACGGTGACCACATCGGCTTCGTCCCGATTTGTTGTGTCATCAAAATATTCTTTATAATTATTCACCAAAACACGGACGTGGTAATCACCCTTGTAAAGCGGCGTGATGGTATAATTGCCATCAGCATCGGAAAATCCGACCATCGTGGGCAGCCGTTTTCGCAAGGGACCATTGGCATTGCTTTTCGCCGGGATGGCCTCGACCAAAGCGTTGGCAACGGGATCGCCGCTGTCATCCAGGGTAATTTTGCCGCTGATTGAGCCGTAGTCGCTAGTCAGATCGAGTGTTATATCAATGTCATCGCGAGTTTGGCCATCGGCCAGGGGGATCGGCGTGGCATTCTTTAACGAATCGGCATTTTCATACCAGATGCCGTTAAAGTTCATAAAGTCCCAGAACCAGGCGCTGACGTAATAGGTGCCTTCCGGCAAATTGGTCAACTCATAGTCGCCGTTTTCATCGGTGAGTGTGCTCGTCCAGAGTCGTCCAAAGTTTTGGTAATAACCGGCGTTTTCATTCACATAAAAAATGAAAATATCCTTTAACGGATTGCCGGCCGTATCCGTAACCTTCCCGGAAATTTTTGCGGTTGGCAGAGAGAAGGTAAAATCGATATCAGCCGTGGTTTCGCCCTGAGTGACCGAAACCGGATCAGCATCGTCCATGCTCTCTTTGTCATCGTAAAACTTGACATCATGAAAGCCACCAAGATGAATTTGAGCGGCGACTTTGTACTCGCCTGTGGCCAAACCTTCGATTTTATACATACCCTGCTCATCGGTGAACGCCGTTTGGGTGAAATTGGCGAGTCCGGGGACAGAAACGCCCGGCAGAAAATCGCCGTTCGAATGGGCGGTGACGCGCGCGCCAACAATAGGATCGCTGGAGTCGGTTAAAACCGTGCCGGTGATTGTGCCGCCAGCTTCGAGGACAAAATCGATGCCGGTCTGCTCATTATTATTGACGGTGATGAGATCGACATCGAGAAGAGATGTGGCATTGTCGTAAATTTCCGGAATGTAACCGTTGGCGTAAGCGGCAAGGACATAAATACCAACCGGCATGTTGCTGATTTTATAGTCGCCGTTTTCGTCGGACACCGCAAAGGTCTGGCGATTGGCGAACGGATTGCCTTTGCCAAAAGCGACAATCCAGGCGCCGGCGAGCGGTCCTTCGGCGGAGACGTTGCCGCTGATGGAGCCTTCGCCCTTTTGAGCTTTCATCAGTTTGAAATCAATACCCTCGGTTGTCTCGCTTTCAACGACGTTGACCGGATCAGCCTCCATGGGAGACGTGGCGCCGCCGTAAAAGGCAGTTTCGTAACCTTCGGCATGAGCAACGACCAGATAATCTCCGGCGTCCAAACTGCCAAGTTCGTAGGTGCCGTCCGCCGCTGTTGTTGCGGATTGGCTGACGACCTTGTCGGCCAAAATCGCCCACGCAAAAACCGTGGCGCCTTCAATCGGATCTTTGCCGTTCGACACCATGCCGGTGATACTGCCCGTCCCGTCGGCGACAGAAAGACGCAGTGATTGTGAATTCTCAGCATTTTCGCCATACCATATCTTGAGAGCCGTCTCCATTTGCTGTTCGAATAAAACGGGAGAAGCGGAATGTGCAGAAAAAACTGTGGGCGCCAGGAACAAGGAGCACAAAACAATGGCCGCAAGCCAGACCCGTACATTGTTTTTTGCTTGCATAGAAACCTCCTTTAGTAAAGTTTGATTAACCCATCAGTCGGGAATAGTTGCTCTATTGGCAAAAACAATACCAGATGAATTCATTCGCTCGGATTGATCTTTTTTGTGTCGTGAAAAAAGCCTTAAAAATAAAGCAGTTATATCACCAAATAAATAAACATCTCCCCGAGATCAGGCTTTTATTACGATGAAATCTGCCATTACGACAAAATTACACTCTGGTATGAATATTTTGCATTTCGCGTTCGAATATGCAATGCATGGTATGGAACAATCCCCGTGACAGAATTCATCCATGTTCATTCAAATTTAACATGGGGGAAGCGCTCAGCCCATCACGTCAAAATTGCCGTCCAGCACCCGATCCAGACGGCCGGTTCGCCATTTCCGGACATGATCACGAACAAGCGGCGTTGGCGCAAACTGGTAACGTCGGATGATCTTGCGCGTTCTGTCGCTATTTTGCAGGAACAATGACCGAGCCAAACGAAGCAAAACCGCAGTATCGTTTTCCGGCGTGGCCGGCTGCGGCGCCACCGAGACGCGAACATTGAGACGAAGTACTTTTTTCTCTTTGTTGAGCGACTCTGATATGTGCAAGCCGGATTCCGCTTCCAGAATGGAATAGGCGGCAAAACCGGAAACGGCCAGAATGCAGGTATAGTCGGAATTCGCTTTGTTATTGGATTCATCGAGTATGTCGTACTTCATCAACCGTTTTTCCGCCCATTTGAGATACATGGATTTTAAATCGAGCGCAAACGCATTTAGCGCCTCTTTTTCATCTGTGGATTTTGGTTTGGTTTCGATTTTCAAAAAGGCATCCTGCGGCGATTCATTAATAAAACTAGTATGCGCTTCGCTGATCAAATAAAGTTGCTGGGCCAGCCGCGCGATTAAATTTCGCGGCAGCGAATTACGCTCAATTCGATTGATCAGCGATTCTGCCGTACTCAGGCCGGATTCGATTCGATCCATATATTCCACATCGCCCAGGGTCTTGAAACGCTCGGGGGATTCCCAAAAATCTTTCGTCGACATGTCCGAGATCAAATCCGATTTGAACTGGCTCCATTCCGGACTCTTTATTTTCTCTTCGAGCTGTTTATAAAACTGCTCCAAAAAGAGCAATTCCCGATCGGTTCGTTTGGGTTCGAGAACAATCCCCCGAAGGGATAGCTCTTTCAAGTCATCCGGTGATGACCTCTTTTCATCAACCATATCGGTGTCGCCGGCATCCGGATCGATAAACTCGACCTGAATGCGGTTGCCGTCGCTTTTGACGAACAAAAACTGATCGCCTTCGGGGAACTGGTGCCGCACGATGGTTAATGACAAGGGCGCGAGCAAATACTGCTCGATGGCGCGTTTCAGCGGCCGCGCGCCCAAATCCGGCGTAAAGCCTTTTTCCAGCAAAAAGTTGATGGCCGATTCTTCCCACTCGACCGCCCACTCTTTGGTGCGCAAGCCGCGTCGCTGCAAAGTAAAATTTAATTCGTTGTACAAAATTTTCCGCATGGTCAAGCGATCCAGCGGATTAAAAATAACCACGCGGTCGATGCGGTTCAAAAACTCCCGGCGAAAAGTGCGGGCAATGGATTTTTGCACGCTGCTGAAAGAAAAATCGTCCGATGCATTCTCAAAACCGATGCTGGCTCCGGTTTTAATCGTGGCGCCAAGATTGGACGTCATGATAATGATCGTATGGCGAAAATCCGCTAGGCGTCCGCCAACATCGGTCAGGCGCCCGTCATCAAAAACTTGCAGGAACAAATCCCACACATTGTCGTGCGCTTTTTCCACCTCGTCCAGCAGCAAAACCGAAAACGGTTGCTCGCGCACCTGGTTGGCGAGCGATTTGGTTTTGGTGTCGCCGCCCGTGCCGATGATGCGGTCGACACTGCCGACACTTTGGAACTCGCTCATATCCAAGCGAATCATCCGCTCCGGCGAGCCGAATAAAAACTCGGCGAGCGTCTTGGCGATTTCGGTTTTGCCGGTGCCGGTGGGCCCGGCAAATAAAAAGACGCCAAAGGGACGCGTCGGATCGGTCAATCCGGCCTTGATCATGGCGACGCGTTCAACGAGGCAATCGACAGCTTCGGGCTGGCCCATCACCCGCTTGTTGAACAGCTCGCGCAAATCATCGGGATCGAGCCCCTCCTGGTCATCCAGAATATTCCGCGGCAAACCGGTCATGTTGGAGAGCGCGATGTACAAATCATCTGCCCGCAATTTGCCGTTAGCGCGGCCCTGCACCACAAGCCGGCGCTGCGCCATCTTGAGCAAATGAAACAAATTACCCGGCGCCGCCATGTTGTTGAGAAAATGTTTTGCCAGATGCATAGCTTCATCAAAAACAATTTTCGATAATTGCACTCCCTCACCCTGCTCATTCGTTAATGTTTTGATCCATTTTTTCGCGAGGGTCAATGATTTTTCATCGCTCAACGGCGGAATATGATGTACCGTCATTATGGCGTGCACGCGCTTGTTTTCGCGACCGAGCTGCTCGTTGGCCGTCGGATGCAACTCACCAATCACCTTGATTTTGCCGCTCTCGATATATGGCAAAATCATATCCAGGATGCCAGTCGTGCTTTGACTGTGGCGGCCGGTATACGCCGTCTGATAAAATTCCGGAATATACCAGATGACCTGCTTTTGCGCATCAAGGCTTTTGATGAGCCGTTGAACGCGGCCTTCCAGTTCGCCGATATACGATTGACCGGCGATCACATCCACGGCGCCGGCCTGAAAAACATGCCACTGCTCGTTGGCGATTTCATGAAACAACACCTGCAGCAACGCGCTCTTGCCGACGCCGGACTCGCCGACGATCAGCACGGAACGCTCCGGCGTTTGAAACAGACTTTCCTTTATCTCTTTAATGTGTTGATTCAAATCGTCATGCGTGATGATGGAATCAATCGACGTTGATGCATCCCACACGCGGCCAACATGATTGAGAAACGTCAGGTCCAGAGACGATTTGTTGCGGTTCTTAATTTCTTGCACAAATGGCGCGGTTAATTCTTTGTTCAAGGCTTTGATGAACAGATTGACATTTTCAACATTTTCTTCATCCAGCGCCCCCGCAAAGCTGGCCGCATCGCCGTTGTCCAAACGATTTTTGATAAACTCATTTGTCGCCTGAATGATAAACTTGTTCTCCTCCCACCACTCCTGCGCTTTGGCGAGGATTTTTCCCAGCACCGGTTTTTCACTTTTATGGATGACTTGCAAGGCAAAATAATAGGACCACGCATTGATGTCCTCCAGACTATCAATAATGCGGTCAATGTCCTCCTCATCAAGGTCGTGGATCAGCAAGGCGCGAAACGCCATACAAGCAATGACGGCGTTATCCCCCTCGCCATATTCGAGCACCTTTTCTTTGGGGATGCTGTTTTTCTCCAGCAACGCCACGCCGTCTTGAAAATCCGCCGAGTTCAGCACATCCGCCGGATTGGCCGTCTTTTGAAAATAATCGCTCATGGACGTGGCAATATCGTACAGCCGCGAAATGTCCGAGGCTTTTTCCGGATTGCGTGTTTTTGGAAAACGTCCGGTCATCACCGACCAGAGATCACGAATAAACAATCCGCCGCCAAAACCCACGAGTGCAATAAAAATGTAGAGTCCAACATGTTGCATAGAAATATATCCGGTATCATCCGAATCAGTTTATGAACGCCCCTGATGAATTGCCATAGATGATAAGAAATTGACGGGAGAAAGGCAAGGAAATCGTGCATGCCCTTTTTTGAAGCACCTGATAAGTAGAACATCAAACTAACCTTGATCCGGTAGGGGGGAGATCAAAGAGAGCCCATCGGGGGTGGGCTCTCCAGCGTGAATCAAATCCGAAAGATCACAACGCTGGTTTTTAAAAAATAGCGCAGACCAGAGAGCCAAAAAGAAAAGAAATATAATTTAATTTCGCTTGGTTCTATCAATAATTTTTCATAACTTTCTTATGTTAATTTAATGTACATGTATTTGAGTGTAAAACAATTGGGCGACCGTTTTTCAACAAGTTCATCCCGAGCACGTCTCCGCGCATGATATCTCCAAGCTTGATAGTACGTATCACTCCAAAAATCGAATCTTGAATTCAATGTACTCGGTTTTATTAAAATTTTTAAGGAAAAATTCCATGGAAACAGGAACAGTCAAGTGGTTCAACAGCTCTAAAGGATACGGATTTATCAGTCGCGATTCCGGAGACGATGTATTTGTCCACTTTAATGCCATTGAAGGTGATGGTTACAAATCACTGGATGAAGGCGCCAAAGTAAAGTTTGAAGTTGGCCAAGGTCCCAAAGGCCTTCAAGCGATGAAAGTATCACGCATCTAATTCTAGATTGCTAATAAAAAGCCCCGACTTGAAGCCGGGGCTTTTTTGTTTTAAAACTGATTTATAAGAATTACAAAATCCTGCCGCTAACAACCTAACTGGATTGAAAAAGGATTTCCAAAACTCTCTCTCCAGATGGATTCATTTTTCTTTTTACGCCCCCACAATCCCCCACGGTTCGCGTGTTTTCCAGGCGCCGCGGGTGAAATCCGGGAAATCGATGGACTGCGCACGATGGGAGACGGACCATTCGGACAGCGCTGATACGGCGCTCCATGAGGCGGCATCGTAGACGTCCAAATCTTGCTGCGCGCCTTCACGTAAACATTGAATGAGTCGCATGTCCTCAAGATAATCCATGCCGCCGTGTCCCGCGCCGCGGGCCTCCTCGGCTTTAGCGGTCCAGAGCGGATGTTCAAATTCGGCTTGATATTTTTCCAACTCTTCCCAGGCGTGCGCTTCACTTCGACCTTCGATATGGATGAGCTCCTCGGGATACTTTCGCATGATGCCTTTGGTTCCCTGTATGAGATAGTCGCGGCTGTAGGGTCGCGGCGCAGAGCAATCGTGATAAACCACAATGGTGCGGCCAAGTTTCGTATGGATCATCGAAATATTGATGTCACCCAGCGCGTATTCGCGCGTGGCCAGGGGATGATCCTCGCCCAAATGTTCGGCCGCATAATTATTCAGTCCGACGGATTTTGTACTCATCGAGGTCAAATAGTCAAATTGATCACCGCGATTGACATTCATCACCTGAGCCACCGGTCCAAGGCCGTGCGGCGGATAGAGATTGCCGTTGCGATCGAACGAATGTTTCAATCGCCAGTCATTCACATATACGCCGGGCGTCAACTTATGGTAGCGCAGATCGTGGCGGTAGCCGCACTCCGCGTGCAGCACCTCGCCAAACAAATCCTGCCGCGCCATATTCAGCACCATCATTTCCACACGGTCGTAGCAGCAGTTTTCCATCATGATCGCATAGCGCTGGGTGCGCTCGGAGGTCTCGACCAGCTGCCAGCATTCGTCCAGGGTCACAGCCGCCGGAATTTCCGTGGCCGCATGTTTACCGGCTTCCATGGCTGCCACCATGACCGGCGTGTGCAGTTCCCACGGCGTCGCGGTGTAAATCAGATCAATATCATCGCGCTCGCAAATTCGTTTATAATCGTCGGGATCGGCATACAAATCGGGTTTGGGCTGACCGGCATCCGTGCAAATTTTTGCCGCACGGTCGAGATAATCCTGCTTTAAATCAGCGACGGCAACAACCGTACAACCGGGGATTCTGCTTAAATTGCGCACATGGCTCGATCCCTGATTTCCAACGCCGATGTAGGCAATTCGTACGTGGTCAATCGGTGGGGCAACAAAATCCACAGCAGGCTCGGTCAACGGCGCGCTGTTGGAACATTTGGCCGCCGCAGCTGCCAGGGTCACGGCGCCAAGTCCGGCCGCACCGATTTTGAGAAAATCACGGCGATCCACGCCGCTTGTATTTTGTTTTGACATAATCACTCTCCTTTCAGGTGCGCACGCTTTTACGTGGAAAAGCTGCGCTGCCCGCGCTCTTATATTTTACTTTCTACGACTTTCACTCCATCAGCCACTTTGATAACATAGGCGTTTCCACCTTCTTTGGCAATCGCGTGAGCGACAGCCTCGGCATTTTGCGGCGCATAGGCAAACATACAGCCGCCGCCGCCGGAACCGTTTATTTTTCCTCCCAACGCGCCGGCGTTCATCGCCGCATCGAGCATGCGTTCGATTTTCGGCGTTGAAATGCCAAGCCCGTCGCGCAATTGTTCGTGATGTTTATAGAGCAAATGGCCAAACTGGTCGTGATCAAATTTTTCGGCCTGCATGAGCGTTTGCGCAATTTGCGTCATCTGACGATTTATCAGCTGCGCCCGCAATACTTTGATTTGATTGGCGCTCAGTTTTTTTTCATTTACATCGATATCATCTTTTTTCAGCGAGAAAATATTTTTGCCGAGAATCTGTAAGCCGTGTTGCGCCCCATTTTTCACTCTGGCTAAAATGCCTTTTGTATCTTTGGGTTCGAGGGAATCACCGAGGATAAAAGTGCCCAAATCGGCAGGCAGGCGTTGTGGTTTCTGACCCTCTTCAAACGGAATGAATTGCACGCCGCCGAGCGCAGTGGCAAAATGATCCATCATGCCGCCGGGTTCCTTGAATTCGACGACCTCGGACGCATGCGCCAGCCTGGCGATCGCCAACGGATCGCCGGCGCGTTCATCTTTGGCCATATGCAGCAAAAAGGCCGTCCATGCCACAACCAGCGCGGATGAACTGGAGGTGCCGGAATTAATGGGAATGGTCCCGCGCACAACAACGTCCACCGCCTCGCGCAGGTCCAGACCAGCGCGCTGCAATACGTTCAGCGTGCTTTTAAAATAATCGCGCTCCTTGGAATATCGAAGCGGATACATAAATGCGAAAGAGTCGTACTCGTCGACATCCGGGCAATCGATGCGGATTTTACCATCGGTTGAAAATCCGCCGGAAATCTTGATGCGTAAGTTAATCGCGGCAGTAATGACGGGAAGCCCGAGATAATCCTGATGCTCACCAAAGAGGCAGATTCGTCCCGGGGCAGAAGCGGTAACAAGATTGGCCATAGAATTCTCCAACGGTGCACTTTGTTAATGGTAACAAATGTCGGTCATTTTTCAAATTACATTTTGCTCATGTCGACACGATTGTCGTCGCGTGTCTTCAGATTTTTCATCACATGGAACGATTGATATGTTTCGTTCAAAAGAGCCATTTCGGATTTTTCAGGCGCGCCGATACGCTTTATATCCGTGTCTTTTTTTGCTTTGTTAATTGTCATCCAAAATTTGTAATTTAGCACATGCCAATTTTTCAGATAACAGATGATCTCGTTTTTCCGCATCCGTCGCTGGCGGAAGACGGTCTTGTGGGCGTCGGTGGTGACCTTTGCCCCGAACGGTTGCTGCTGGCCTACTCCAACGGAATTTTTCCCTGGCCATATGATGAACATTCGCCGCTCATCTGGGCGTCGCCCGATCCGCGCCTGGTGCTTTTTCCGCAGAAATATAAACCGTCAAAACGGCTGCTCCGAACCGTTCGGCAGCAGAAATTCGGCATTACCTTTGACGACAATTTCGAACGTGTCATCCATCACTGTCGAAACATGCATCGACCGAGCCAGCGGGGCACGTGGATCACGAATGATATTAGCGACGCTTTTATCGAAATGCACCGACTCGGTTTTGCGCACTCTATTGAAGCGTATGCTGATGGTGCACTCGTGGGCGGTTTGTACGGGTTGTCGCTCGGCGGCGCCTTCTTTGGCGAATCCATGTTTCACCTCACTCCCGATGCCGCCAAAGTGGCGTTTTATTTCCTCGTCCAGCGCGCCAACGAATGGAATTTTGATTTTATCGACGCGCAGGTGCGAACGCCGCATCTCATCGAATGGGGCGCAGAAGAGATCAGCCGGGATACTTTTCTTGCCTTACTCAAAGAGAGCTTGAAAAAAACAACCCGGCGCGGCAAATGGTAAAACGATGACCACATCAATACAATCGATTTAAAGACCGTCGTTTTTCCGCTCGACATATTCTTGTCATCATCCGTGCCCAGGGCCCAATCAGGCTACTTCATCTCCAGCTTTCCCCACGTGCGTACGAGGAAAATTATCGAAATTATCGCAAGCACCGTCGTGATGAGTGCCGGAACAAGATTGCCGTACAAATAAAATCCAGCGGCGAACACCGCGCTATAGACGGCGAGGCAGCCGCCGACCATGCAGAGAATGCCAAGCGGTAAATCACCTTTGGTTGCCGTTTGTTCGACGGCACGACCATTCTTTTCGAGCCTGGCCAGCAGTGTATTCCAGCCCGGCCCGCCGGGCCGCACCAACGACTAGAAACTGCGTAATTTTTCATCGGAGGCCGGTTTGGTCAAAAACGTCACCAGCAGCCATGCCGGTGTGGTGATGGCCACGCCAATGACCAAATTGATGTGTGACGGGATCGGCTGAAAACCGAGTTTGACATGAAAAACTTCCAAATACAAAGCGACGAGAAAAGAGACGACCATACCGGTAATTTCCGTAAAGGCATTGATCCGCCACCAGAACCAGCGCAGAATAAAAATGAGTCCGGTTCCCGCGCCGATCTGCAGCAAAATATGAAACGCTTGCAGGGCGTTGGAGAGCAGCAAGGCGACAGCGCCGGCAAGAAGCATGAGCACAACGGTCGAGATGCGACCGACCATCACCTGTTGTTTATCGGAGGCATCCGGTTTGACAAAACGTTTGTAAAAATCATTTACTACATACGAGGAGCCCCAGTTGAGATGTGACGCCATCGTCGACATATAAGCCGCAATGAGCGACGCGACGACGATACCGAGCAAACCGCGCGGCAAAAACGTCAGCATGGCGGGATAGGCGAGATCGTGTTTGACGATATTCGGATCGACGTGCGGGAAACGTTCCGCCAGCATGGTGAGATCGGGGAAAATGATCAACGAGGCGAGCGCCACAATAATCCACGGCCAGGGACGCAACGCATAATGCGCCGCATTAAAAAACAATGTCGCGCCCATGGCGTTTTTTTCATTTTTGGCCGACAGCATACGCTGCACCAGATAACCGCCGCCGCCCGGCTCGGCGCCGGGATACCAGACGCTCCACCACTGCACGGCAATCGGGATGATCAGAATCGGGATGAGCGCTGAGGCATCATTAAAATCGGGCAGCATATTCAAACTGCCGACAACATTCGGGTGCGAAAACAGATTGACCAGGCCGTCTACCTCGGGCAAACCAACGGCTACCACCGCGGCCATGACCGCGCCGAACATGGCAAACGTGAACAAGAAAAAGTCCGTGGCGAGAACGGAGCGCAAACCACCAAGTCCGGCATAAATGACGGTAACCAGCAGAGCCACGGCAATCGTTTTGATCGGCGATAAATTGAGCAGCACGCCGCCAATTTTTATGGCCGCGAGTGAAACGGTCGCCATGATCATCACATTAAAAAAGACGCCGAGATAGAGCGCCCGAAAGCCGCGTAAAAACGCCGCCGGTTTGCCGCTGTAACGGATTTCGTAAAACTCGATGTCCGTCATCACCTTGGATCGGCGCCACAGTTTGGCGTAGACAAAAAACGTCAACATGCATGTGAGCAAAAATTACCACAATAAACAGTTTCATGCT
>CAYSNA010000058.1:0-1811 GCA_964432185.1 uncultured Cytophagia bacterium | reverse complement strand
CCGATCGATAATTTGACGACAAAAAAGGCGGCAACGATGAGCCAGTCCAATGTTCCGAGCAACATAACGTATCTCCCATCTCACGGACAAATGTCCTTGACTATTTCACGTCCGGCATGAATATGCCGGACGATCGTTTTTTTTGGTTTTGCTGATCGTCCGGGATTTCTATCCCGGACGGCCAACAGAGCGGGATCTTTGTCCCATTCAATCTATGTCCGGCATTTATATGCCGAACGATCGTTTTATATTTTACTGATCGTCCGGGAAATTCACCCCGGACGGCCAACAGAGTGGGACATTTGTCCCATTCAAACTATGTCGGGCATTTATGTGCCGAACGATCGTGTTATATTTTACTGATCGTCCGGGATTTCTATCCCGGACGGGCAATACTGCGGGACATTTGTCCCAGTTAAAATCGCTCAAAATTTAAATCAATTAACGAATTGTCGTCAAGAATCCAGTTTCTAGCACTGCTATATTTCCAATCCTCTGGACGCTCTACAAATCCTTTGCGAACCGGGTTGTTATGTATGTAGGTCATTTTTTCTTCAAACCATGTGTCGCTAAAAATGGCAATTGGATGAAATTCGTCCTGCCACACTTTATACCGGATATTGCTGCGTCGCTTCTGAGCAGCATCACGAAAAATGTATAATAAAAGTCTCTCATTGTCGTGTTCAAGCTCTTGAGCAATATATTTTGATGTGTGTCTTTTAAAGTCTCGCATGATGGCTGACAAACTTTTTTGATCATCATATGATGCCATCAGGTGCATATGATTTAACATTATGACGTAACCAAAAAGGACCAGGCCTTTATTTTTCTGACAGTACTTTAAACTATCCAACACAATTTGAAAGTATTTGTCTTCTTTAAAAACACATTGCCACTCCACTATTGTATTTGTACAAAAGTAGAGATTCGTTTGATCCGGATAGAGCTTATACCTGCTCATCATCCCCCCTTTCACTCGGACAAATGTCCTTGACTATTCCACGTCCGGCATGAATATGCCGGACGATCGTTTTTCTTTTTTCAGATGATACTTGACAGCACAAGCATCTTTTCACATGGATCGTCCGGAATTTCTATCCCGGAAAGGACAAATGTCCTTGTCCATCTTTCGTCCGACATTTATATGCCGGACGATTGTTTTATATTTTACTGATCGTCCGGGATGTCCATTCCGGACGGGCAATACTGTGGGACATTGGTCCCGGTCAATCTATATCTTGAAAAATATCTCCCGTTTGTACAACCAATAACAGAGCAGCCACTCCAAAGCCAGAATGATCAAGGACGTAAAAACTTTGGCAACCAGAATGCACATACCGCTGCCGGTCAAAAAGCCGTTGCTAAAAATTCCAACAAAACCGTTAAACCATTGGCCGCCCACCGTATTGCTGAACAGATAGATAAAAATCGGATTCATACCGACAATGGCAAAAAAGATCACGCCCTTTTTAAAACCGGCCATATCGACGAGCCAGTAAAAGAATGCCAGCGTCAATAGCGCCCAACCGCCGGATGCCAGAACGAACGAACTGGTGCAGATGCGTTTGATGATGGGCGTAAAACCGGCGAGATCAAGACCGTAGCCGAGCACAAGACCGACGATACCACCGAACAGCAGCAGTTTGAGTTTTTTGCCATCCGTGCGGGTGCTGCGCAAAATGCGCCCCGCAATGACGCCCCACATGGTATGCGCCGTGGTCGGCAACGCGTTAATCGCCACCCAGTGGCCGCCGCTGAGATGGCCCATCAATTTCATGTCCATCCAGGAGCCGAAATTCTGATCCGGCGTG
>CAYSNA010000057.1:0-17767 GCA_964432185.1 uncultured Cytophagia bacterium | reverse complement strand
CGTGATGTTTTTCATCAAAAGAAAAAATTCGAGGTACGGGCAAATTAATACGAGCGAATGACTGGCTGAACGAAACGAATGCGTTATTTTCTTGCTGATTTGGACCGAAAATACCAATGACGGTTGGACGGTTTTCGGAAAATAGCCTGTACACCTCACGATCCGATCCGTCGCCTTTGAGACAGACGATGCGCGACGGTTGATCGCCAAAATGACGCAGGTATAACGATGACAACGCTGTATGTTTTGAATTATTTTCCATTCGGGAAGATAGCTAAATTAAATTATAATTCAAATTCTCACTTTAAACCTTGACTTTTAATTTATATTTGCTAAATTTATATCCACATTTTTCGGGGCTATAGCTCAGTTGGGAGAGCGCTTGAATGGCATTCAAGAGGTCAGGGGTTCGACTCCCCTTAGCTCCACAGATAAAAAGGTGTCGATCGGCACCTTTTTTGTTTTGTATATACAACTATTCTGAAAAGACATCTTCCCGCACTAAAAATTAGAACAAAAAGGTCGACAATATGGTATCCGATTATAATTTTGCAGAAATTGAGCAAAAATGGCAAAAACATTGGGAAAAGACTAATTTATACAAGGTTAATCTTTCTGAAACGGAAAAGAAATTGTATTGCCTTGTAATGTTCTTGTATCCATCGGGAGATAGGCTACACATCGGCCATTGGTACAATTACGCACCAACCGATACATGGGCGCGCTTTAAAAAAATGGAGGGCTACAATGTATTTGAACCAATGGGTTATGATGCCTTTGGATTACCGGCTGAAAATTATGCCATAAAACATGGTATACATCCGGCAGAAAGCACAAATCAAAACATCAAAAATATTCGCGAGCAGCTCAGAGCGATGGGGGCAATGTACGATTGGGATTGCGAAATCGATACCAGCAAACCCGAGTATTATCGGTGGACCCAATGGCTCTTTTTGCAGCTTTATAAAAACAGCTTGGCTTATCGAAAAAAAGCAGCGGTTAACTGGTGCCCTTCTTGTCATACAGTTCTTGCCAATGAACAAGTTGTGGATGGGGCTTGTGAACGTTGTGACTCTGAAGTAATTCAAAAAGACCTTGAGCAGTGGTTCTTTAAAATTACGGATTATGCCGAAAAACTTTTAGAAGGCCATGATCGCATAGATTGGCCGGATAAAACAATTGCCATGCAAAAAAACTGGATTGGTAAAAGTATTGGCGCTTCAATTATTTTTCCGATTGATGGTCATAATGATAAAATTGAGGTTTTTACAACCCGCCCTGATACAGTTTTCGGTGTGACTTATATGGTTTTGGCTCCAGAACATCCTTTAGTTGACATGCTTACGACAAAAGAGAACCGAGATCAAATCGAAGCATATATAGTCGAGGCCCGCAAAGCCAAAGAGATTGAACGATTATCAACGGAACGAGAAAAAACAGGTGTCTTTACCGGAAGTTATTGCATAAATCCTTTGAATGGAAAAAAAGTCCCAATTTGGATTGCTGATTATGTTTTATCCTCATATGGAACGGGTGCGGTTATGGCAGTTCCAGCTCATGATCAACGTGATTTTGAGTTTGCTCGCAAGTATAATCTACCAATTCAAGAGGTGATTAGTAAAAGCGGCGAATCATCGAAAGAATCGCTTAAAGAAGCCTTTGTTGATCCTGGTATCATGATAAATTCAGGTGAATTCAATGGACTGGATTCCGTCAAGGGAAAACAGTCAATTATTGACTGGCTATCTGCCAATAATTATGGTGATGCGAAAATCAATTTTAAATTGCGTGATTGGTTGATTTCTCGACAACGTTACTGGGGCGCACCAATTCCAATCATCTATTGCCCCAAATGCGGAGAAGTTCCAGTTTCCGTGGATCAGTTGCCTGTATTACTGCCTGAAAATGTTGATTTTACAGGAAAGGGTACATCACCAATTGCAACTGCGCCCGAGTTTGTAAACACAACATGTCCACAATGTGGGAGAGACGCTCGTCGTGAAGTTGATACAATGGACACCTTTGTATGCTCTTCGTGGTATTTTCTACGCTACCCAAATCCAAAATTAGATGATGAAGCATTTAATTCGGAAACCGTCAATGCCTGGTTGCCTGTCGACCAATATGTTGGTGGTGCGGAACATGCTGTTATGCATCTGCTGTATGCACGTTTTATCACGAAGGTTTTGTATGATTTAGGTCATATCAAATTTGATGAGCCTTTTAAGAAATTGATACATCAAGGGACCATTACCAACTCGGGTGCTAAAATGTCAAAATCACGTGGAAATGTTGTTAATCCTGATACTTTTATTTCTGAATATGGATCTGACACATTTCGCATGTATATGATGTTTATGGGTTCTTATGAGGATGGTGGAGACTGGAATGATGAGGGTATCACTGGCATACATCGTTTCTTAAAACGTGTTTGGCGGCTTGTAACACAAGTATATACGGAGAAACCAACTGCCGACGAAATGGGAAATTTTGATAAAGTTCTTTATCAAATGCATTACTCTATTAAGCATGCCACACAGTCACTTGAGCGGTTTCACTTTAATACAGCTATCAGTCGAATTATGGAACTCGTCAATGAATGTTATCTCTATATACAGGACATCGATGAAAAAAAACAAAATAGAGAATTATTAAATCAGGTCATCCCGACACTGGTACAATTAATTGCACCATTTTGTCCGCATATGGCCGAGGAATTGTGGCAATTTATTGGGAAGGAATTCAGCGTTTTTAATTCGGTATGGCCGGCTTTCGACGAAAGTAAACTTGTTCTCAATACGATAAATATTGGTGTTCAAATTAATGGTAAAATTCGTAGTCAACTTGAAATTTCTACCGATGTGTCTGATGATGAAATTATTGCGATTGCACTGCAAAATGAAAAAGTTCAATCATACCTTGAAGGAAAAACAATATTAAAATCATTTGTTGTCCCTCAAAAACTTGTCGTATTTGCGGCAAAATAAAGTGACATATCCGCTGATTAGCTGGAGGAGAGGCTTAACATCATAAGCCTTTTTCTTTAGGACCACATATTAACATAACTTATGTTATGGCATTATAAATTGATCTTCTCTAATAGCAATCTGGATTTTTCCTTTAACGGCGTTTGATAATCCGTCCAGAGAATCTCTTCCAGCTGCTGTTTGGCCGAATCGTTTTGTCCCAAGTCATGTAATACACTTGCCAGTGTATATCGGGCTCTTAAATTGTTAGGATTTTTGTTTACGGCATCAAAAAGGATTCTTGCAGCATCTTGTAGTTCTCCTTTATGCGCTTTACCGATTCCGACGAGTGTCAATGTAACGCTATCGATTTTCCCCAAATCCTTGGCTCTCAACGCCGTCTCGGCAGATTGATCAGGATAACCACAAGCATCGTACAAAATACTTGCTTGCTTATATAAAGATGGATTCTTTGTTTGATACGCCAACGCTTTTTCAATTGATTTTATTGCTTGCTGCTTTTGCCCTGTTCGTAGCTGGCATATTGATAAAATAATCCAAGCCCGATAGTCTCTAATTTTTTGCTGCAAATAGGATTCAAATTTATTTGCTGCATTGCTATATTCACATTTTATATAACTTTGATAGGCTGCCGAATACAAATCGTCGACATCTTGTACTTCAGTGTGCTGAATCTCTTTTTGATTTGTGCTGATATGCGGATCTTCTTTGCTCTCAGCTATAAGCGAATTCTTGGCAATTTGTGCTATTTTACTATTCGGTTCTATTTTAATGACCGCTTTAAAACAACGATTTGCATTTTCGATATCATTATTTGCCGCATATAATTTACCAAGTCCCAAATAGGCCTTTTTTTCATTCAGAGATAAGGAGATTGCCCGTTCGAATAAGCGAATTGCTTCTTTCGGCATTTTAAGTATGCTGTAAATTGCACCGAGATTAACCAACACGTTTACATTATCAGGCTGAAAAATTAAACCCTTCTTTAAATTGTCGGCAGCTTGATCAAACTTTCTCAGTTTTGAATAAAGACTGCCCAAAAGAAAATATGCTCGAAAATATACCGGACAACTATCAACTACTTCGAGACACTTGTCTAATGCTTTTGCATAATTGGAGACCTCAAAATAGGCCAAGGCCAGGTTATATAAAGTATCCGGATCACTCCGATTGATATAAACCGCCTTGCGCCAGTGCTCTATGGCTTTTTCGAAATCTTTTCCTTTTGCTGCAGCAAGCCCCAGTTTATTGTGATCCTCAGCCTCTTTTGATCCGCGTTGCACTCCCCATGAAATGAGCGCCTTGCCATTGTTGAAATCAATATCAAAAAATTGCGCTTTTCCCTGATAATCTTTTGTTAAATAATTCAATGTGATCTCATTGTTGTTTTCAATTTGGGGATCGTTATAAACCTCCACAAGCTGAAATCTATCAACAGATACTTTGATAATTTTATAATTTTTAGGAATTTGAAATGAATGCTGACTCATTGCTGTAAATATTCTCTGTTAATACTATGTTAGCTGAATTAAAACAAATAATATGCCAGAAAGAAGATATGTTGTTTTTTATTCATATCCATTTGGATTCATGGATTGCCATCTCCACGTATCAACACACATATCATCAATCGACTTGTGGCTCTGCCAGCTCAATTCTTTAAATGCTTTTTGGGGATTGGCATAACATTCCGCAATATCACCCTCTCTCCTATCCACTATTTCGTAAAGAATTTTTCTTCCACTGGCTTTACGAAAAGCTTCTATCATTTGCAGCACGCTAAATCCTAGTCCTGTTCCAAGATTAAAAGCCTCAAGGCCAACACTTTCTGATAGTTTTTCCAACGCCTTTAAATGACCTTTTGCCAAATCGACAACATGAATATAGTCTCGAACACCCGTACCATCAATTGTCGGATAATTGCTGCCAAAAACTGACAGTTTTTTCAGTTTGCCGACTGCAACCTGGGCAATATGTGGCATCAGATTATTTGGGATGCCATTTGGGTCTTCGCCTATGAGTCCACTTTCGTGGGCTCCAACCGGATTAAAATATCGGAGCAGAGCAATATTCCAATAATTATCCGATGCATATAAATCTCTCAGCATCTCTTCAATCATCAATTTGGTTCTGCCATACGGATTTGTGGCTGAGAGCGGAAAATCTTCTTCAATTGGAACTTTATGTGGATCGCCGTATACAGTTGCGGAAGAGCTAAATACAAGATTCTTTACATTGTGTTTTTGCATTATTTTACAGAGATTTAATGTTCCACAAATGTTGTTATCATAGTAATCCAAAGGAATTCGGTTCGATTCACCAACAGCTTTTAATCCAGCAAAATGAATGACCGCATCAACTGAATGCGCATTAAAAACCTGCTTTACGCCCTCTGTATCCAGCAAGTCCACATTATAAAAAATCGGCTTAATATTAGTAATATGTTCAATTCGTTCCAATACCTTGATCTTGCTGTTACGCAAATTATCAATAATTATGACATCATAGCCAGCATGTAGTAATTCAACAACTGTATGACTGCCAATATATCCAGTACCGCCTGTTACAAGAATTGTTTTCACTCGATTAGTCCTTCAGCATATTTGTAAATCTCATCCCAGCTTTTATCGATTTGAGTTGTAATTGTTAAAAGCTCGTTCCGAACAGGATGATAAAAAGTCGTCGAAACAGCGTGCAAGGCTATTTCATCATTACGAATAGATTTTTTTGAACCATATTTTCGGTCACCAATAATCGGAAAACCTCTCGCCGAAAACTGCGCGCGTATTTGATGATAGCGCCCGGTTTTTAACTCAATTTCGACTCCTGAGATACCGGCACGATAATGCAATCGCTTAAAATATAATTCACTATATCTTCCGTGCTCGGATTTCACTTGCACAGCTTTGTGATCTTTGCGTGTCAAATAATCAATATATTGACCATCTTTTGGCGTCTCTCCTTCTACAAGCGCAATATAGGATTTCTTGAATTGATGATTCCTAATCTGCTCGGAGAGACGGGCAGCACCTTTTGAAGTCCGTGCGAAAACGACAACTCCGGAAACTGGTCGATCAAGACGGTGAACAAGTCCGAGAAAAACTTCGCCCGACTTTTGGTAATGTTCTTTAATAAATCTTTTGGCGCACTCGAAAAGTGTTATTCTTCCGGTACTATCGCCTTGTACTAGCATCCCTGCGGGTTTTTTAACGACGATCAAATGATTATCAATATACAAAATCTCAATAGGTTTATCCACTGCAATTCTTTGGTTTAGATCAAATTATCAAATTTTTTTAACAGTCGTTTTTGGCGATGATTCCAGTCTTCTCCCAATTTGGGATTATTCATCTTCCCAAACTCATCTCTCAGTTCGATTCGTTTCATCGCGCGGCCAACAACCTCTAAAGCTTTACTGTAATTCATTTCCTTATGTTCGTAATATTTTGCTAATTCAAGGTAGGATGTTTCAGCAAAAGCAGTACTAGAAAGCAATTTTTCCCAGATCGGCACTGCTTCTTCTGTTCGGTTTGAGCTTTTAAGGTACCGTGCAATTTCCAAAAGTGCGGTCGCGTCCAAATTGTTTAGATTATGTCGTATTAATTGTGCCACTGTTACATAATCATCCAGAGAAATATGAGTTTTTAATACTCCAACTTGATCCGCTTCTTTCTTCGTCTCACCGCTTAAAGTTGTTTGATAAATTTCATGCATACGGGAGACAATAGAGACCATCGATAAAATATCGATGACATTGTGCTTTAGAACAGGAAGAAGCAGTTGTGCGTCTCCGGTTTTAAGAAAGTCAAAAAAGAGTTTGGGAACCTTGGAGCCAGGGACATCATTATTGCGGGCGAATCCAAGAATTTTTTGCTCGATATTACCGAGACGGCACTCTTGAATTTTATTGCGCCACAACCGGCGAGATGCATAGAGTAAATCAATATGGACAAAATTGTCAAAATCAAATTTCATTTTATTTAATACTAGTCTCGCACGAAGCAATGATAAATCATAACTTTTGCCGTTAAAACTGATGATGGCTTTATTTTGCGAAAATATTCGAACAATCTCCTGCAAAAACGCACTTTCATTTTCATAATCGGGTAGCAAAATTTGCTGTACTACAAATTTGTCCGATTCAAAATAGCCGAATCCGCATAAAAAAATATACGTTCCGCTCCCCCCTGCTAAACCCGTTGTTTCGGTATCAAAAAACAGACACTCTTTTAATGTTATCTGATTTTTCAAATGTGCTTTATTGATGAGTTCCAGATGTCTATGAGAAACATCCAAACAAGCACCAAGCGTTCTATTGCCGTGCATAAAATCAAATGGAAATTGCTTTTGGCGGACATAGAATTGACCACATGCATTCACATGCTGTTCAAGTCCAATGGATTCAAAATCGACATCAGTTTTTTTTGTAAACGAGTCGGCCGCGATTCCAGAGCTTCGGTCAATCGAACGTAATTTCTCTTTAATTGAAAGCACAGTTTCATTTCACTTTCAGGCGATACAGAGCAACGCAAGCGCTATTGTTTTGCTCTTTTCACCAACTTCCACCTGAGGTCCGACGCATGATGGGCAGCCGGCCTCGCAAGCGCAGTTTGTTAGGGCATCACGACAGGCTTGTTTTATGCTTTCGAAAGAATGGTAAACTTTTTTACTCAATCCGGTACCGCCCGGATAGTGTTCCCAAATATAAATTGAAGGTCGCTCTGAAAATGGCGATCGAACATTGGGTAGAGCAGAAATGTCGCTTCTATCACTCATGATAAAAAGCGGAACAATATTATTGAGCAAGTAGGCCAGGCCTTTAAGGCCATCACCTAATTCTTCCTTTTTAAGGTTGAGCGTATCATGAATATCTGGCGGAAATGAGCACCAAAATGCCAAGGTATGAAGTTCCAATTCGGGCAGGTGAATTTTTCCCCAGCCAATATTCTCGTGCGTATGAAATTTAATTTTTTTGTACATCGTCGCCACTGTGGTTACAGCTACTTCACCATAGCTCACAGATATAGACCTATCTAAGTCCCTGTTTTCAATTTCTTGCAAAACTTTTAAATTGCTTTTCAGATGGGCATCCGTATAATGATCAACCTTGACGGAACGGACATAGGCTTTGCGTCGGTCCCAATCGAGTTTGTCGACATGAAATTGCTTGCCTTCATGCAAGTAGATGGCTTCATCATGTACCATCAACTGGGCGGCAAACAGATCAATCTCGCCGATAACTTTTTCATGCGGTGTCGTTTTATCAATGATCACGACATTTTCTTGCGCTGCACTTCGCAAACTCACGCTTTCGGCCGGATACGTTTCGGCCATCCAATACCATTTTTCTCCAGATTTATGCACAACATTTGATTCTTCAAGATATTCGAGTATCTCCTGCGTGCTGTCGAGCCCAGTCGCGCCCGCGTAATCGGCGCCGTATTGGTCCGTGATATCAAAAGGCAATTCAAACGCAGCGCATTTTATATGACTCAGGAGAAGCAGAAGGTTATCTTGATCAATAGTACCGGACTCGGGTGATTTTTCGAAAAAATAGTGCGGATTGGCGGCAATATATTGATCAAGCGGTGAAGATGAGGTGATAATAATAGAAAGCGAGGTTTCCCGGCTCCTCCCCGCTCGTCCAGCTTGTTGAAGCGTGCTCGATATACTTCCAGGATAACCGGCAATGATGGAGACGTGCAATCGGCCTATATCGATGCCGAGCTCCAGAGCGTTTGTACTGACGACACCGGCAATATCGCCATCGCGCAATCCTTTTTCGATGGCTCGCCGCTCCAAAGGCAAATAACCACCCCGATATCCGCGAATGTTATAATTCTTTTTCAATGAGCGCATTTTGTCTTTTAAATAGGTCACGAGAATTTCGACATTCATGCGGCTTCTGGCAAACACAATCGTCTGGATATTGTTGCTGATAAATTCAGTGGCGATTCGTTGTGCCTCTTTGATGTACGACCGACGAATGCCCAATTCTTTATTGACAACAGGTGGATTATACAACACAAAATGTTTTTTGCCGTGCGGAGCGCTGTTTTTATCAACCAGAGCCATTTTTTCGCCGGTCAAGTGCTCGGCCAGTTCTCCTGGATTTTCAATGGTCGCGGAGCAGCAAATAAACGTGGGCTGACTGCCGTAAAACATGCATATCCGCTTTAGCCGGCGGATAACATTGGCAACGTGGCTGCCGAAAATACCGCGATATTGATGAATTTCATCAATGACAACATAATTCAAATTTTCAAAAAGTTTAATCCATTGGGTATGGTGCGGCAAAATACCGGTGTGCAACATATCCGGATTGGTTACGACAATATGGCCGCTGCTTTTTATGGCCTTGCGCGCATTAACCGGTGTGTCACCATCAAAAGTATAGCTTTTAATTGAAAATGGAATATCCTCACTGACGAGTTTGATAGTATCATGCAATTCGTTGATCTGATCCTGCGCCAATGCTTTTGTAGGGAAAAGATAGAGCGCCCTCGACTCTTGCGTTGTGATAACGGCGTGCAGAACCGGAATGTTGTAACATAAGGTTTTTCCCGAAGCTGTTGGCGTAACAATAGTGGTGCTTTGATGATTTATGGCGTGTTTAATCGCTTCCGCCTGATGAGAATACAGTTTTTTGATACCGCGTTGCTGGAGCGCAGCAATCAGTCGGTTATCGATCGTATCAGGAAACGCGTCATAGTCCGCGTCACGCGCGGGAATTTCTTTCCATGCCGTGACACACGACATGAATGCTGTGTCCCGCTGCAACCGATCAATAACTTGCTCAAGTGTTAAATTCAAGGTTTACTCCGAGATAATCCGTAATCGGCCTTCTTTGCCGTCAATCTCTATCAAATCACCATTATTGATAAAATGGGTGGCATTGGCGACGCCGGTGATCGTCGGCAAGCGAAATTCTCGCGCCACAATTGAGGCGTGCGACAACACACCGCCGCGTTCCATCACCAAACCGGAGACAACGCCAAAAATCGGCGACCATGCAGGATCAGCCGCCGGTACGATAAGAATTTCGCCCTGTTGTCCCTGCATCGCCTCGTTGTAGTTTATCGCGACGCGAGCATATCCTTTCGTAACACCCGCACTGACGCCAATACCGGTTAAGGTAAATCGAGATGAATGACTTGCTCGCACATCGTTGTTTGGCTTTTTCCTTTTTTGCTCAAGGGCTTTATAGGCTGATTTTCGAAAGCCGATCAGTGCTCTCACATTGGCGAACGTTTCCGGTTGTTGTACCAACCTAAAGAGTTCCGCTCTCCTCAGATAAAAAACATCGTTTTCAGTTTCAATGATCCCGGCATTTATAAATGTCCGTGCCAATTTCAAAACACTAAAGCGCGCAAGCTGTAGTATTCTGTGCCACAGATCGCGCTGATTTTCGCGTAACATGCTGAATTGCTGCGCAAAATAGAGCAGGAGATTAAAAAGAGACGCCACAATTCCGCTGACAAACGGATATTGTGTTTTAATCGACTCGCGTATTTTTGCTTCCGATTTCAAACGCTCCGTTTTATTACGCCATTGTCGTTCGTGCAGATTTGTATTCGATGCCTTTAGCGAATCACTCATCTTTTTTAAACGTTGTCGATCCTCCCCCCACGTTTGGCACGCCAGGTCAAGTGATTCGGAGCGGTGCCCATGTTGTTGAATAAATCGATTGAGAGAGTCGTCCGAATCCTGCAACTGGCTCAACGCACAATTAGCCTGAACGGTGGCATTATTAAAAAAGCCGCCGAGCAGGTGGTCAAATGAAATATCGGTATCCAGTTTCAATTTAATAAGAAAAGCTTTGAGTAGTGCGATAAAAATATCGGCAAACGTTATACTCCAGCGATGAATTTGCAGAAAACAGTTTGACAGCTCCACAGATCGCTGAAAAATCGCGAGGCATTCATCTGTACTATAACGGTCCAGATGAAGCAAGTCTTTGGCAACGATGGAGCGTGTTCGCTTGTCGAATTGACGCCATTGCCACAAATTGATCAGCGGAAACCAGCCACAATCTACCAACAAAAGTCGAACGACTATGGGAAAAATATGTTGTAATTTTATGCGTTTCTGCGTTTTCGGTGTCAGTTCAAGAGCATGCCGCTTGTCCTCGGAGATGAGCGAATAGGGGATGTGTGCATACAGTTTTTGATAGGCGTCCAGATTGGCGTATGGCAGACCATTTATTAGTTTTAGCTGAACGGCTTTGGCGCTGTCATCATAGCCGAGGTACCATAGCGGATCCTGCAGAGCGCTTTTGCGAATGATTGGTTTCAGAAAAGACCAACCCAGCGGCGAGATCGGCTGCATAAAGCGTTCGGCAAAAAAATAGCTGCTCCATTTTCGTCCATAGTAATCAGAAACAACGGCTGGATTTTCCCACAAGGTTGAAATTGGCCGGCTCTGTAAAATCCAAATTTGTTGACCATCAAACGCCCATTCAATATCTTGCGGAGCCCCGAACAGTTTTTCCAATTTGAGCCCCAAAGCCAACAAAGCCAACACACCTTGCGACCCTTGGAAAAAGGCGGCGCTGCTTTCGGACAGAGTTGCATTATCCTCAACGACAAACGAACGATCATTTTTGTTGATAGTGATCGTCACCGGATTCTTCTTGCCGGACACAAGATTCTCGCACGCGCCTTCAACAAGCTCCACTAGCATAATATCGCGCCGGAGATCAACGGGATGCGCCGTGAACAGCACGCCGGAGACTGTTGCTTGTATCATTTTTTGAATGATCACCGCAACGGTTTGATCCTGTTCAAAATGAAGATATTTCGAGTACTCTGATACCGTTTTTTTTTCTACCGAATCCCAAACGCGAGTAATCGCGTTTGTAACCTGATCCACACCACAAAGATTTGTGTAGGAGTCGTAAAGTCCGGCAAAAGAATGCGACGCGTGATCTTCGAGTGGAGAGGATGAACGGGCGGCGATTAACGTCTTTTCCGTCCAGTGAAAACGGAAAAAAAAAGGATCGAGCCCGGCCTTTAAACGGGCAGCGGGAATTGAATCTCTTTTTTTATAAACCTCAGTGGAGACAACAAAAAACTCGGGAACGTCAAATCCGGCGAGAGCAAGTCGGGCAAGATTTTGCGCCTTCCCTCCCACCAGATTTGAGTCTCGAGCAATCTTTTTTGTATTTCGAATAATGTCCGTTGCTGTTGTCATTCAGTTGCGAATCGTCAAACTCCTCGTACTGGTCATTCTGAAACAACCGCCTGGTCTGTTTTGGCTGTCTCAAATTGATCGACCAGTTTCAAAAGTTTAGGATCATCCTTGATTTGTTTATCAAGAGGAATGCGTCTCTTGTTCGATGCGACAATTCGCTTATCCTTATCCAGCTCTACTGATAAAACACCAAAATATTTGCCCAGGCTGGGCGTGCTGGTGATCACGACATCCTTGCCGGTATATTGTTCGGCCCGAAAGTATTCGCCACCCATGATGACGATATCGATGCCGTCAACATTGTCCAAAACGGCTTCGAGAGATTTGAAACGGCCATTAAAAACGAGCACAACCAGATCAACTTTTTTCTCCAAATTGGGCACAATGTCCTGCGCTATTTCGACCGGATTCAGGCTTTTAAGCGCCGTCTCGGTACTGTTCCGATGCAACAACGGATCCTTTTCATCGCACAGGCCGAAAAAGCCGACGGTTAATTTGTCAAACGGCGGTACTATCTCAGACGACTGGGTGGATATTTTTTTGATGATATATGGTTCGACAAATGGTTTCTTGTCCTCCGAATAAACGGCATTGGCAGAGATAAAATTGGCGTTATATTCTTTTGCCGCTCGTTTGATAAATTCGCCGCCGTTGGCAAAATCCTTGATTGCCAGATTGATGCAATCATAATTCAGCATTGACATGCCTTTGAGCAGAAATTCTGTCTGTAACTCTGCGGACGAGCCAAAGCCTTTGGAAAATCCACCGGCATCAACAATGAGGGAAAAATCCGTGCTGTCTTTTGATTCGTTTAAAAGAGTTGCTCTCCGAGCTAACCCACCAATCGGCGTCTTTCAGCCACAGGGGACGAGATACCCCATGTAATCATTGGTGTGAAAAATTGCGAGCGTGGCCGTATCTTTAACAACGGCGTTTGATGTCGCATTGCAGCCAAGCAGAACAATACTGCTTATGATCAATAGCGAAAAAAATGGCTTCATAATTTATACCTGTTTGGATTTAGGTTGACCGATTAGTTTATTAAAAAAGTAACAAAAAAGCAATGTTGATGTTTGAATTGACTAGGTCAATTTCGCTTCGATTTCTTTTAACACGTTCATTGATTCGTTGGCAATGGCATGGCCGCCGGGTTCAAAATCGAATACCTCAAGAGAAATCCATTTATCAAAGTTCAAATCCTTCAGCACCTGAAAGGTTTTCACAAAGGTCTCGACAGCATCGCCCTGCCCCAAGTGTTTGCCGTCCATTTCCTGTACATGCACATGGTGAATGTGCGGATAATATTTTTTGACCAGAACATCAAAGGGCTCGGTCTCGTCCGGCGTGTTGTGAAAATCAAACATCGTTTGAATGGCCGGATGATTGATTTCCGTGAAAAGCGCTTCGGCCTCAGCCAGAGTATTCACGACGTCGGTTTGACTTTTGTCGAGCGGCTCAATGAGAATTTTAACCTCGCGTTGTTGCGCGTGATCCGCAACCTGAGCCAGACCATCGGCAAAATACTTTTTCGCCTCGTCGATTGAAATGCCAACTGCGTTTCGCTGTTTGGGAGATCCGAAAATCATCACCGTGCCGCCGAGATCACCGAGGTCATTTAGATAAGCGACGGTTTTGCCGCGCACCTCAGGATCAGGTGTGGTAAAATGAAGTCCCGGTGGCGGCGGCGCCAACAGCCAATGCAGTCCGACACATTCGATGCCGGTCGCTTTCATATCATCAACAAGGGCTTTTCGACGGCTCGCGTCGAGATCATTGACGCTGTGCTGCACGAGCGTAAAGGCGGCAATCTCAACACCGGTATAGCCGGCTTCGCCAATAATCCGGCACTGTTCAGCCCAGGGAATGTCACGCATGCTTTCGTTACACATGGCATACTTGAATCCCTGCCATTCTTTCGTCGCAGGCTGCTTGGCACAAGCCGCCAAACCGGCCAAAGAAAGACCTCCCGCAACGCTTATGGTTGATTTTAAGAAATCTCTACGATCAATCTGCATGCTTCTTCTCCTCAATCTTTTTCTCAAAAATGGTATACTCTTTTGATACGTCGGAGCCCATCAATTCAATCAAGCGAATTGTCGGCTTATTATCCTCCAACACCCATCCCATATCCGAGTATTCAAACTTGGCGTTCTGCGTATATTGTTTTTGTTTCCAAATCATCACGCCGTCCAGGCCAAGACGACGAAATTTCTTTTTGACACCGAGATAACCAACTCGAAAGCCTTTGATCGTGTTTTTCGTCAGAAGCATTTTGGCGGCTCGTAAAAAGTCACAACGTGGGCACCAGGACAAGGGTCTCATCTTGTCGGTAATATTTAACACACCGCCAAAAAACGCCGCCGGTTCGCCTTTCACATAAACGAACAAAAACAGTTTTTTATCCATCACCAGCATCATCTCATCGACAATATGATAAAACTCTTCTCTGGTGAAAGGTACGAATCCCCAGTTGTCATTCCAGGCATCGTTATAAATCTCAAACATTTCCTGCTTGCGGACTTTTAGCGGCCGATCGCCCCAGGCCTCAATAGTGAGATCAAAGCGGTCGATAACTTTTTGCGCCACGCGAACCAGTTTTTCTTCCATGGGATTTTGCACCGGCACTTCCCAAGAATAAACACGTTTGACCGGCTCAAAACCGATGGTTCGCAATAATTGATGGTAATATGGTTTGTTATAATGATAATACATCACCGGCCGAGAGTCGAAACCTTTGGTCAAACAACCCGGCGTGGCTTCATTCACCGGCAGGTTTTGTGGGCCGCGCATGACCTGCATTCCCTTGGAAGCGAGCCATTCGGCCGCTGCATCGGTCAACGCTTTGGTGATGTCGGGATCATCGAGCGCTTCAAATTGGCCGAAAAAGCCAACCTTGTCCTGCCAGTGTTTGTTATGCGCGTGATTGACAAAAGCATTACATCGTCCAACGATCTCGCCGTTTTGTTTGGCGAGAAAAAAGCGCATTTCCGCATGTTTGAAAAACAAGTTGCGAGCTTCAAAAAAACCAACCATGCCGATTAGCCTAAAGCCGAGATATTCGTAATTCAGCAGCGGCACAAATTGCGGATCATTTTTATAATGTCTCCAGTGAAAATCGACAAATTGTTTGAGTTGTTGCTTATCACGTTTGGTTTGATTGGAAAAGGATATTATCTGAATGTTCTTTGCCATCTCCACGCTCGCTCGCTTGTATCAGTGTCTCAACAAGTTAAAAAGTTTCAAGAAAAGCACAACCAGATTCTTAGTCGAAGTTGATCTCGCGCATGTACTCTTGTGAAATCCAAAATCGAAGTGGCGCCTCTCTATCCTTGATGTCCGCGTAATTGATCCCAATGCGCGGCCCGCTGCTGATTTTGTCCGGTGAAATGTTTAAAGCTGTTTCCAACCAAAGGTGTTGCCCGCCTGTTAAATCAACACGATTTAAAGATCGATCAATTCGCAGCGCCTGACACAATCTTGCCGGACCATCTGCAATATGATCTTTATGTCCCAACCGCGCACGAATCATCTCGTCCCGGCCGTTTATTGGAAAAATCGCCCGAATCAAAACCGCACCGGCTTTGCCTTCCGTCTCGGTGACGATATTGAACATGTTATGCAGGCCATAGACAAAATAAACATATGCATGACCGGCGGGCCCAAACATGACCGCATTGCGCGGCGTCTGTCCCATGGCGGCGTGGCTGGCGCTATCGCGCTGGTCAAAATACGCCTCTGTCTCACTAATAATTCCGCCGAGCGAAGTTTCTTTTTCAACCCGACAGATTTTTTTGCCGAGCAGTTCGTGCGCAACCGTTGCCGAATTTCGGCTATAAAAACTACGCTGCAGAACCATCATTTTTTCAGATGTTTGCCGTTTTCGATGTAGGGCTTGAATTGATCATCAAGAAAGTGAAACCACACGCGCTTGACCGTGTCCGGCCAACCGGGATGGATTTCGCCGGCAGCACGCACCGAGAGCTGTAATTTCGTCGAGTCCTCACCGACGGCCGACAAGTTGTAGGTGCACACCAGATTTATCGCATAACCGGCCAGACCAAGCGGTCCGACAAATCGCAACATTTTTCCGCGCTCCGCTGCCGTCACAGTCGCATGCAAAACGCCATCACCAGAGTCGTCGAAAATCTCATAAAATCCACCACCAGGTGTGGCTTCAATATAAAATTTAAGCGGATCGGGCACAAACGAATGATCCCACCAACCGCTAATATCGCCGGTCAAGGCATCGTATATAATCTCCGGTGTTCCTGGTAAAACGAGCTCGTGCGACAAGGAAAAAACACCGAACGACACAGAGTCAGCGGGTGCAGACTGATCCGCATACACGTGAATGGTCAGGGCAAACTGAATCAAAAAAGCGATCACCCATCTCGTCATAAAATTTCCTCATTCTTTTTGATGCTAATTTTGCTCATCATTGAATCGTTGTCGAGAGTTTCTTGTGAGCAAATACAAAACGGAAACTGTTAACAACGAACAGCAGCGCCAGCACAATCAGGGCCATCGAAAAGACGGCGAGGATATAGCTGCCATTGGTGAAACTGGTGATGGTCAATTGAACCAGCGCGACCGACGTGACGATAAACATAAAAATCATCGGCAGGACAATAATGTTGTGCAGTCGATTGGTTTTTTTAAGCCAGATATAAACGATACTCAGCGCCAGGGCCGCAATAAGTTGATTCGCACAGCCAAAGATCGGCCAGATGATTTGCCATTTTGTAAAGGCGGCAGCGCCGCCAATTAAGACGGTCACCAGCGTTGCCCCGGTTTTGGATTTGAGCAGAGGCGCGATTTTCAACCGCTCAAAAAAAGAATTGTTATCGGCCGAATGTTGCAAAATTGATCGTGCCACCCGCGCGACGGAATCCAGACTTGTGAGCGCAAAAGACGAAATGGCCAGCACAACAAAGGAGACGCTGACCTGGTATGGTAAACCGATCCGCTCCATCAATCCCGCCAGCCCGGTTGAAAAAATAGCGATGGGGCCGCCGTTTTGGTAAAGTTCAGCAAAATTCGCTCGGCTGAGCTGGGCCGCAATGATCAGAGCAATCACCGCGAGAAAACTTTCGACCAACATCCCTCCCATCGAAATTGGCCGAATATCACGCTCGTTGTTCACCTGTTTCGATGTTGTCGTTGAAGCGAACATGGAATGATAGCCGGAGATGGCGCCGCACGCGACCATAACAAACAGCAGCGGAAAAAGCTCCATATTATTGACTTTGAATCCGCTAAAAGCGGGCGCCTGAATCTGGGGATTAAGCACCAACACACCAATGGCGGCGGCTAAAATCATTGCGAACAGAAGGAACGAATTTAAATAATCGCGTGGCTGCAACAGAAGCCATACCGGCGCGACAGAGGCGACGGCAATATAAAGAGTGATTAAAATCATCCATAGCGGCTTGGACAATGAAATTGGAAACACCATGCCGATATAGATGGCGAGAGCCATCAGTACAATGCCGATGAGAGTGAGAAGCACCAGCGAAAGTTGCAAACGACGCATGACCAGGCCAAAGACGATGGCAAGCAGCAAAAATAAGATGGAGGCCGTAGCTGCC